>CANPYQ010000063.1 GCA_947588865.1 uncultured Bacilli bacterium | reverse complement strand
TTGGAAATGTAGATTTTAATAAAAATGTTTATACAGCATTAATAAATTATTTAGATTTTAGAAAAGATAATGAAATAGTTTTTGAAAACACAGATTATCAGAAATTTCTTAACAACATAAAGTTTCAAGAAAAAGATTATGTGTTTTTAGATCCACCATATCTAATATCGATGAGTGAATATAATAAGTTATGGAATGCTAAAAAGGAAATTGAATTGTGTGAATTTCTGGATGAACTAAATGAAAAAGGAGTTAAATTTGGAATAACTAACTTAATATATCACAAAGGAAAAGAAAACGAGACATTTAACAATTGGTCAAAAAAATATAATGTATATGATATTGATAGCAATTATATTAGTTTTAATGATAACACTATAAAAAAAGATTCTAAGGAGGTGTTTGTTACAAATTATGAGAGTAAGAAAACAAGAATATAAACCATTATTATTTACTACTACTGTAAGAAATCCAGAAAGAATAAAGGCTTTCATAAAAGTAATTGCAAATTATAATAACAAAATTTTAACAAATGAAATTATAATGAGAATAGTAAAAGATATGATAGCTGGTAAATATTATTACACAATGTATGAAAAGAGTAATCCTGAGTTAAATGCTATATATATAGATTCAGATGCAATCTTTTCTGACGAACAAATTGATGATATAATAGAAAATAGTCCTCAAGATCATAAAGAAGCTGGTTTTGATAAAGGTTGGCCCTCTAGATTTGATACATGGTACAAATTTATAAAGGAATTAGGTTTTATTTATTATGAAATGAATAAGCCTATTGAGATTTCAGAAACAGGAAATCTATTATTAGCAGCCGAATTAAATGAAAATCCAGAGCTAGAAGAACAAGCCTTTTTAAATGCATTAGTAAAATACCAAAGAAACAATCCTTTTAGAAGAGTATTAAATGAAAATGCACCATTTACATTAGTATTAGAGGTATTAAAATTAATAAAAAAAGATCCTGATATGAGTAATGCAGGAATAAATATCAGAGAAATACCGTTTTTCCTATGTGCAAGAAATAATAATCCACAAACTATTTATGAGCAAATAAAAGAAGTTAGAAATAAATATGGATTTACATATAGCGATGAAATAATATATGAACTTTGTTTTGAAGAACTAGGAGTATCAAAAGAAAAAGAAAATAGATTTAAGATAACTAATATTATGAAAGAAATGCCAGATGAATTTGTAAGAAAACTAAGATTAACGGGTTTAATAACAATTAGAGGATATGGACAGTTTATAGATTTCAATAGTACAGAACTAGATAAAATTAATTACATAATAGAAAATTATAGTGATTATAGCAAATATGAAAATGAATATGATTATTATTTATATATGTCAAAAATAGATACAAAATTAATCAATATTCAAACTAATGAAAGACAAGATGTTACTGCAGAGTCAACATTAGAAAAATGGGCGGAATATTTTGAATGGAATGTAATCAAAGAAGAACTACAAATATTAGCTAATAATGGAAAATCAAAAGATACAGTATTAAAAATTATAAACGGACCAACTAGACTAGAATTTTTAATAAGTATAGCTATTAAGAAAACATTTGAAAATGTGACTGTTAAACCAAATTATACAGTAGATGATGAAGGATTACCTAGAAGACATGCGTCAGGAGGGTTACCAGATATAGAATGTTATGATAATAAGTATAATAGTTTATTTGAAGTAACATTACTAACAGGCACTCAACAGAATATTAGAGAAATGCCTTCTATATGCAGACACTTAAGAGATCAAGTCTTAAGGAATATTAACTCATTTTCTGTTTTTATTGCACCTACATTACATAATGATTCTATCGAATATGCTAAATTTATAAAATTTAAAGATAATTTAGATATAGTACCATTGTCAATCAATGAGTTTATTGCAACAGCTGAAATGAATAGCAATCTAGAAAAATTGTTATTACTAAAATCTTGTTAGATATAAAGTAAGGAAATTCAGTGCGGGTTTCCTTATTTTTATAAAAAATTAAGAAAGGAGAGGTATTATGGAAAATATAGAAAAATTAAAAGAATATTATAAAAAAGTGTGTTCACCATTAATATTTGTTAATGAAACACATTTAACTGATAACAAAAGTGCAAAAGTATTTTTATATAATTTTTCAACAGAGGAAGAATTATATAATTTTAAAAAAGTTTTTCAAGAATATCTACCTTTCTATGTATTAAATCTTGATTTAATAGAAGGTTATACTGTTGATGATACAATTTCGGAACAATTAGTAAAGGATGCAAAATTTATATATGAAAATGATATAACTCCTACAAGAAAAACAGGTGTAAATGGAATTTTTGGTGAGTTATATAATGACTATTATATAAAAAATGTATTAAATGACGAAATTCTATTACAATATTTATCAAGAAAAGACTTTAATAGCCCGGATAGTGAGAGTAAAGGAATTGATGTTGTAGCTTGTAATGCAAAAAACGGTAAATTAGAAATAATTATGTCAGAAGCAAAGTTTGTTGGAAATTTATCTACAGCAAAAAATAATTTAAAAGATGATATATCTGGTCCTACAGGTCATTTAAATAAGGGTTATATTAATAAATACATGAATTTTGTTATGTATAGGCAAGAGGGACTTGATAAGAGGAGAAGTAAAGAGATACAAAAATTAGTGACAGAATTTAATGCAAAAAAATGGAGCGAAAAACTTGATTTTATAGATTGCATAAATGAATTAGATTGTTCATGTCGATTTATTTATTTTGCAGTATTTAAACAATGTCAAAAAAGAGACATAAAGGATTTTGAAAGTGAAATATTGGAAATTGTACAAGAATTTAATCAGAATATAGCTAGTACAGGCATAAATAATTATAGTATTGAAGTAGTATTTATACCGACATTCAATGAATCAATGACTTTAAAAAGAAAAATGGAGGAATGGTAATGGAGTATATTGATTTAATTGAAGAAATCAATAATATCATTTATAATAATGATGTTGATAGAGCAATAGATTTTATATGTTCAAATATAAACAATAAAGAGAATGAGCAACTTGTATATATATTAATAGATGCATTTCAACTATATGGATATATAGACAAAGAAAGAAAAGAAGATTTTTTAAAGAAATTTTCTTATGATTCATTTGAAATAAAACTAAATTCATATAAAGGTAAGTATTTAGAATTGCTTAACCAAGGACAATTATCTTTAGTTAGAACAATGACAAAAAATTACAAGACTATTATTTCAGCGCCTACTTCCTTTGGAAAAACGAGCCTAGTAATAGAATATTTTCTAGAAAATCTAGAAAACATTAATAACGCAATATTTATATTGCCAACTAAATCTTTAATTGAGGAACTATATATAAAATTATTAATGATTAACAAACAGATTGGGTTTAAATACTATGTAACTGTCAATATATTAAAAAGTTACCAAAATACCATAAGAATTCTAACTCCAGAAAAATTTTTGACATATTATGAGTATAATGGAGTTAATAACATTGACTTTATTATTATGGATGAAATTTATAAAATCGAAAATGATGGAAGAAACGAGGACAATAGTGTTGTTGAAAATAGAGCATTAAAATTTAGAAAAGTTTTAGAAATAATAAGTAAAGAAGATACAAAAATAATAACATTATCACCATATACATATAAAAAAGATGAGTCGATGAACTTATATATGAAAAAATTCGGAATATATGAAATCAATAGAAATATAAAATATGTAAAACATAACTATATTGATATTTCTAATGTTACTAAATATAAGAGGTATTTTGGAGATAATGAAATAAGAGAAAACAATTATAATAATGTCGCTAATAAGACATTTAGTGTACTAAATAAAATAAAGGATTCTAATAATGTTATTTATGTTAGTGATTACTCAAAAGCAATAGAAATATTAGATAAATTGATAGAAGAAGATATGTCTTTTATAGCGGAAAAAAATACTAGATATGAAAATTTTTTAAATCATTTAGTAGAAACATATAATATTGAGAATACAAAAGAATGGTATATTATAAGGGGATTACGTAATGGAATAGGAATATATATTTCTTCAATGCCAAGATATGTAAAGAAAGAAATAATTAATCTATTCGAAAGCAATATAATCAAATGTTTAATTGTAACCACAGCTTTTATAGAAGGTGTTAATTCTTCAGCAGATAATATGATTATAACAAGTGCATATACAGCTAAAAATATAAAATTAAATGATATGGCATTGTTAAATATATCTGGTAGAGCAGGTAGATTTGGAAAAAAATTTATAGGAAACATATTTTTCTTTAACGATGATTTATGTGAAAATGTAAAAAATAATTCAATTAATGGAGTTAAATTATATAATCCTAATTATATGTATAACGATGCTAATAAAAAAAGGGATGACTATGAGATAGAAATAATTGATGAAGAATTTTTAAACGAAAGAGAAAAGAATAGTAAACTTATGCTTGAAAAAATTGTTTTAAATTATAACTTAGATTTAGATAAAATCAAAAAAGTCGCAATAAGTGCACCTATAAGTTGGAAAATACTAATATACGATTACTTAAAACAGGATAAAAATATTTATGAATACAAGGATTTTATAAATAAAGTTACAGGAGAAGAAGAGAAAGGAATTTTAGAAGGAATTGAAAAAATATTTCTAACATTAAAAAGGGCAGGAATACCATTTGAATGGAAACCTGGAACAATAAGTGCTTTTGGATATGACGATAAATTTGTATGGGGTGAAATATATAAATCTCATATAAGTGGAAATATAAAAAAAGTTTTAATTAATAAAAAAAGATATATTATAGAAAAAAGAGCAAAACTTAGAATATATGAATTTAGAAATAGTTGGATAAGAGATTATTTTAAGGGCAATGAATTTAATGATAATAAATTATACGAAGAGACATTTAAATTTATAAGTAATATCATAGAATATAAAATACCATATTATATATCATTATTTGCAAATATGTATTATTTTTATATAAAACAAAATAATATTGAGTTTGATGAAAATACTGAAAGCATAGAAGAAATTATAGAAAAACTAGAAAATATGGGGATTGATAAAAAATATATAGATTATTATGATTATGGATTTTCAAAAGATATGATAGATAAAATAAAAGATAATAATATAGATATTAAAATTGACGAAGAAAAGTTAAAAGAACTAAATGTATTTGATGATTATGAATTATTAATGATTAGAGAATATAAAAATATAATGGGGATTGTTTAAAATTTTTATATTAAGTGATATAATTATATTGAAAAGAGGGGTTATATATTATGAGTGAGAACAAAAAAGGTGTAATTTATATACTAACTAATCCATCATTTCCAGAGTATGTAAAGATAGGATACGCAGATGATATAGAAAAGAGATTATTAAGACTTAATAGAAGTGAATGTGTTCCTTTCGCATTTAGAATTTTTGCCACATATGATGTTGAAAATCGATTATCTGATAAAGAAGTGCATAAACTTATAGACCAGCTTAATCCAAATCTTCGTGCAATTGAAAATTTAAATGGAAAAAAACGAGTTAGGGAATTTTATGCAATGTCAGCTGAAGATGCATATTCAATTCTTGAGGCTATAGCGAAGATAAATGGACATTCTGATAGACTAAAAAGAGCTAAATTAACTAAGACTGAAAAATTAGAAGAAGAAATTGCTAATGAAATAGAGACGGAGACACAAGAAAAAGCAGAGAATTTTTCTTTTTCTAAATGTAATATTGCTGAAGGAGAAATACTGCAATATATAAATAATCCAAACATAACATGTGTTGTAGTTAGTGACAGAAAAGTTAAATATAATAATAAAGAAATGTATTTGACAGGGGTAGCAAAAATATTACTTGGAAAAAGAATTGGTATATGTGGACCTAGATATTTTACATATAAAGGTGAAAGACTTGATGAAATAAGACACAGATTAAATGTTTAATAAATGGAGATTTTATATGAAAATAAAATGTTTATTATGTGGAGATATAATTGAATCAAAAAGTGTGCATGATTTAGTATCTTGTAAATGTGAATCGTGCTATATTGATGGTGGAAATTATTATGCGCATATAGGTGCAAAAGATTTTAGTAAAATAGTTAAAATTTTAAATGATGGAACAGAAATTAAAGGTAATTAATAATTGAATAACATAAGGCAAAATAATAGTAATTATATATTACAGAATTATTTTGCCTTTTTGATAATAATTTACAAGTTTCGACAAAATTTTCAAATAGCAAAAGGTAAAATAAAAAGGGGGAGAATCATATGGTTAATATGGAATTAAATATATTCAAGCTAAAAGATGAAAGTAATATTGAAGAAATAATTTCAAAAGTCAAGGAAAAAGCAGAAAATAAATATAT
>CANPYQ010000062.1 GCA_947588865.1 uncultured Bacilli bacterium | reverse complement strand
GGAACACTAAAAAGCATAAATTTAAGGAGATTTTTTATGGGTACTCCTACAATAATTATTCAAAATGGAAAAATACTTGAAAAAAATTTGCGAAAAGTTAAATTTGATATTAATGATATGTTAGAAGAAATAAGGAGCAATGGATATTTTGATTTATCTCAGGTTGAATATGCTGTAATGGAGGCAAGCGGTAAACTTAGCATACTTCCCAAGTCTGAATATAGGCCTCTAACACCTTATGATATGAAAGTAAAAGTTTCTAAAGAAAGCTTATGTGCAAATATAATTATAGATAGTAAAATAATGCATAATAATTTAAAAAATATGAATAAAGATGAAAAATGGTTGATTAAAGAATTAAAGCTAAAAGGATATAATGATTTATCAAATATATTACTTGCAACTCTTAATATAAATGAAAAAGTAGTAATCTATGAAAAAAATTTAAATGAAAAATCGAAAGATATTTTAGAATAATATGTAAAAAAGTGTAAATATAAAATAAAGATATTTATTTATAGTGACAATTAAAAAATATTTTGGTATAGTATAATTGGTGATAATATGATTAGACATTTTTGTGCATCAGCTTTTGTTATAAATCCTTATACAAAGAAAATATTACTTATTAAGCATAAGAAAAATAAAAAATGGACACAACCAGGTGGCCATATTGAGCAAAATGAAACTCCAGAAGAAGCGGCAGTTAGAGAAGTTTATGAAGAAACTGGACTTAGAGTGAGGCTTTTAGGGGAAAGATTTCCAAGGGAAGAAGATTTTATAAAACCACTTGGAATTCAAAAAAACAGGAGAACTTTAAACGATGGTGAGATGCACATGCATGTAGATATTATATACGCAGCGATACCTAATGATGATTCTGATTTTAAGTTAAATAAAGAAGAAAGTGATGATATAGGTTGGTTTTCTAGAGAAGAATTAGAAGATCTAGATTGTTTCCCTGATATAAAAATTACTATGGATTATATACTCAATAATATAATAAAATAATAATTATTACATTGATTAAAATAAAAATTAAAAAATGCTTTTACTTTTATTTAAATTAAAGAATAATTATAAACTTTTAATACAAAATAACTTTAGGAGGAATTTATGAAAGCAACTGGAGTTATTAGAAGAATAGATGATTTAGGAAGAGTGGTAATACCTAAAGAAATAAGAAAAAATTTAAGAATTAAAGATGGGGATAATTTAGAGATATTTGTTCAAAATGAAGAAATTATACTAAAAAAATATTCTATGATGAACAAAATTAATGATCTTGCCCAAGAACTTACTGATGCTATATATACATTTATGAAGCATAGTATATTTATAACAGATACTGATACAGTTGTTGCGGGGAGCGGATCTTTAAAAAAGAAGTTTCTTGGCAGAAATATAAGCGATTTTATAACTGAGTCTATAAAAAGACGAGATAGAATGATAGAGAACCATTTTAAAGAATTGAATTTTATAGATAAAGAAGAAATTACTTGTAGTTACGTGATGTCAACAATACTTGCAAGTGGTGAAGCTATAGGTATGATACTTATAATTAGTGAAGAAGAAAAGTTAGGAGAAACTGAAATGCAGATGGCAAGTATTGTTTCATCTTTTATGACAAAATACCTTGAACAATAATGTATTTTATGCTATAATGAGTTAAATTTAAGAAAGCGATGAAGGAAAGAAGAATACTAGAGTATTAAAAGAGAGTCTATGTTGGTGTGATTAGATATTACGAGGTATTTCGAATGGGTCTGGAGCTTTTTGTTTAAGCACGTTATAGCTAAAAGGTGCATTATGCATAAATTAAGGTGGTACCACGTAAATACTCACGTCCTTATAGGATTGTGAGCTTTTTTATTTAAAGGAGAGTTATGAGAAAATTTGAAAAAATTAGTCTTGATGAATTAAAAAAATTTTATAGATAATAAAAATATATATGAAGAATATTTTATTAAAAAGGAGAATGTTTATGGAAAATAAAAAATATTATATTACAACAGCAATTGCTTATACATCAGGAAAACCCCATATAGGAAATACATATGAGATAGTACTCGCTGATGCAATAGCTCGTTTTAAAAGGCTTGAAGGATATGATGTATATTTTCAAACTGGAACTGATGAACATGGGGAAAAAATAGAGTTAAAAGCTAAAGAACAAGGTAAAACACCTAAAGAATTTGTAGACGAGGTGTCTAGTGATATAAAAAGAATTTGGGATGTAATGAATACAAGTTACGATAAATTTGTAAGAACTACTGATGAAATACATGAAAAAGAAGTTCAAAAGATATTTAAAAAAATGTATGATAAAGGTGATATTTATCTAGGTGAATATAAGGGTTTGTACTGTACTCCTTGTGAGTCTTTTTGGACTGAATCACAATTAGTTGATGGTAAGTGTCCAGATTGCGGTAGAGATGTTAAAGAAGCAAGTGAAGAAGCATATTTCTTCAAATTATCTAAATATCAAGAAAAACTAGAAAAATTCATAGAAGAAAATCATAAATTTATACAGCCAGATTCTAGAAGGAATGAAATGTTAAATAACTTTATTAAGCCTGGACTTCAAGATTTGTGTGTATCTCGTACTACATTTGATTGGGGAATACCTGTGCCATTTGATAAAAAACATGTCGTTTATGTATGGCTTGACGCACTTACAAACTATATAACTAATATAGGGTATGATGTAGACAGTCCAAGTGAAGAATTTAAAAAGTGGTGGCCAGCTGATCTTCATTTGATAGGTAAAGACATAGTAAGATTTCATAGTATATACTGGCCAGCCTTCTTGTGGAGTTTGGATTTGGAACTTCCAAAACAAATATTTGGACACCCATGGCTTCTTACAAATAATGACAAAATAGGTAAAAGTAGAGGAAATGCAATATATGCAGATGATTTAGTAGAAAAATATGGAGTTGATGCAGTAAGATATTATGTACTTCATGAAATACCATTTGCTAATGATGGCAATCTAACATATGAATTACTTGAAGAAAGATATAATTCAGATTTAGCTAATATATTAGGTAATTTAGTAAACAGAACAATTTCTATGAATAAAAAGTATTTCGATAATAAAGTTGTAAATAGTAATTTAAAAGAGCCTGTAGATGAAGATTTAATTAATACAGTAATATCTGCAAAAGAAAAGATAAAAGCTTGTATGGATGAGTTAAGGGTTTCAGAGGCAATAGATTCTGTTTTTGAAATATTTAGAAGGGCAAATAAATACATAGATGAAACAACACCATGGATACTTGCTAAATCTGAAAATAAAGATAGATTAAAATCAGTTTTATATAATTTACTTGAATCAATAAGAATAGGAGCAGTGCTATTAAGTCCATTCTTGCCTAGTACTTCAGAAGAAATATTTAAACAACTTAATACAGATAAGACTACTTATGATACTATAAATACATTTGGTGCAATAGAAATTGGAAAAACATTAAATGATCCTAAGCCATTATTTGTAAGAATACAAAAATAAATATGAGTCATAGCAAAAACTATGACTTTAATAGTTTTTATAATAATTTATAAATTTATCTTGATATAAAATACTTTTTATAATAAAATATATTGCAGAGTGCAGGTGATTTTATGAATGATGTTTATGATTTTATACATAATTTAAATATAAATAATAAGACAGTTATAGCAGCTATAAGTGGAGGACCTGACTCTATTTTATTGTTAAATATATTATTAAGTTTAAGAGAAAAATTAAATATAAAAATAGTAGTTGCACATGTAAATCATAATATAAGAAAAGAAAGTAATTTTGAAGCGAAAAAACTTAAAGAATACTGTAAAAAAAATGATATTATTTTTGAATATAAATTAATAGACAAATATCCTAATAATAAATTTAGTGAAGAAAATGCTAGAAAGATAAGATATATTTTTTTTGATGAAATTGTTAAAAAATATAATTCAAATATTCTATTTACGGCCCATCATGGTGATGATCTAGTAGAAACTGTTTTAATGAGAATAACCAGGGGATCAAGTTTTAAAGGATATGCTGGATTTAATAGGATAACAACTGATAGAGGTTACATAATTGCAAGACCACTTGTATTTTTAACAAAGGATGAAATAAAAAATTATTTAGACAGAGAAGATTGTTGGTATGCCATAGATAAGTCTAATGAAAGTGATTTATATACTAGAAATAGATTTAGAAAATACATTATACCACTATTAAAAAATGAAAATAAAAATTTGAACAAAAAAATATTAGAATTTAATGAAAAATTATTGTTGATTAATAATTATATAGAAAATATAACCAAGGACCAATATGAAAGTATAGTTTTTAATAATATCATAAATGTAGAAAAATTTAATAAACTTGATAAAGTTATTAAAATATATATTTTAGAAATGTATCTTAAAAATATATATAAAGAAAAAATTGATAGAATAACATACAAACACATTAATATAATAATAAAAAAACTTTTATTAAGTAATAATTCTATTTTTGATTTACCATGCTATAAAAAAGCAATAATAGAATATAATAATTTTAAGGTTATTGATAATAAAACTATAAAAAATTATGAATATATTTTTCATAATTCTGTTCTACTTCCAAATGGTAAAAAAATTTATATAGATAATTCTACTAATATGACATCAAATTTTGTTACTCATTTGAATAGTAGTGAAGTTAAATTGCCATTTCATGTAAGAAATAGGAAAAACGGAGATTTTATGCATGTAAAGAATATGTTAGGGACAAAAAAAGTAAATGATATATTTACTAATTCAAAGGTGCCAAAAGAACTAAGGGATACATATCCAATAGTAACAGATGATAGTGGTGAAATAATTTGGATACCAGGAATTAAAAAATCACATTTAGATAGAAAAAAAGAAGAAAAATATGATATAATATTAAAGTATGATTAAGAAGGAGGAAAAATCATGAATAAAAAAGCGGTTAAAAGAAGTTTGTTTTCTTATATATTTCTCTTTATTGTTATTATAGGAATATTTTATTTTATTAACATTTTAAATACTAAAGTTAATGATTTAACATATAGTGAATTTTTAACTGAATTAGAAAATAATAAAGTAACAGAATTAACTATAACACCAAATAGCAGTCAAGGAGTTTATTCTTTAAAAGGAAAGCTTGAAGGCTATAATGACAATGAAACATTCTCATCTTCAGCAACTTTAAGTGAAGAGACGATAAAACAAATATATGATTTAAAAGGCAAGAATGAAATGGATATAAAAGTTTCTAAAGATCCAGAATCTAGTTGGTTTTTAGTATTCTTAATAAATATACTTCCTATAGCTCTTTTGCTTGTTATTGGTTATTATTTTATAGCAAGACAAATGGGAAGTGCAAATAAATCAATGGACTTTGGAAGAAGTAGAGCAAGACTTACAAGTGATAAAGATAAAGTCAAGTTTGACAAAGTAGCAGGTCTAACTGAAGAAAAAGAAGAAGTTCAAGAACTTATTGATTTCTTAAAAGAACCAAAAAAATTTCAACAAATGGGAGCAAGAATACCAAAGGGTGTACTTTTAGTAGGTCCTCCAGGAACTGGTAAAACCTTACTTGCAAAAGCAGTTGCTGGAGAAGCAAACGTTCCATTTTATTTTATAAGTGGTTCAGATTTTGTTGAACTTTTTGTTGGTGTAGGTGCTAGTCGAGTTAGAGATATGTTTAAGCAAGCAAAACAAAATGCACCTTGTTTGATATTTATAGATGAAATAGATGCAGTTGGTCGTCAAAGAGGAACAGGCCTTGGTGGAGGACATGATGAAAGAGAACAAACCTTAAATCAATTGCTTACTGAAATGGATGGCTTTGGGGCTAATGAAGGCATAATTGTTATAGCTGCTACCAATAGGCCTGATGTACTTGATCCAGCCCTTCTTAGACCAGGAAGATTTGATAGACAAATAACAGTTAATTTACCAGATGTAAGGGGTAGAGAAGAAATATTAAAAGTTCATGCAAAAGGAAAAACATTTGCTAAAGGTGTAAAACTTGATAATATTGCCAAAAGAACAGTAGGATTTAGTGGAGCAGATTTAGAGAATTTGCTTAATGAAGCAGCCCTTCTTACTGTTAGAAGAAAAAAGAAAGCAATTACAATGTCTGAAATAGATGAAGCTCACGATAGGGTATTAATGGGTCCAGCTAAGGTAACTAAAAAATATACTGAACACGAAAAAAAATTAGTTGCATACCATGAAGCTGGTCATGCTGTTGTAGGTATAAAATTAGAAGTTGCTAAGGAAGTACAAAAAATAACTATAATACCAAGAGGTCAAGCTGGCGGTTATAATTTAATGCTACCTAAAGAAGAGACTTTTTTATCAACAAAGAAAGAATTACTTGAAACGATTAGTGGATTACTTGGAGGACGAGTAGCTGAGGAAATTGTATTTAAAGAAGTAACTACAGGAGCACACAATGATTTTGAAAAAGCAACAAAAATTGCTCGTTCAATGGTCACAGAATATGGTATGAGTGATTTAGGACCTATTCAATTTGAACATCAAGAATCAAGTG
>CANPYQ010000061.1 GCA_947588865.1 uncultured Bacilli bacterium | reverse complement strand
GATTAAAAAAATTAGATTTTGGTAGTTGGTTGGTAGTTGAAAGCATTATTTTATAAAAATCAAAAATTACAAAGCCCTGTAATTTCAAGTAAAAAGCAAAAATGAGCCAGCTTTCGCTGACTCTTCAGGGGGTTTTGGTTGTGTGTCCTTCACATTAAGCTTCGTAAAGAACACTTGGTATGTTTACCATACCATTATAAGTATAAAGTATTTTTTCAAAATAGTCAAGATATTAATCTAAATTTATAGAATCATCTAAAAGTTTAACAAGTTTAGGATAATTTTCAATTTTTTTACTTTCTATTAAATAAAGTGTATCATCTCTAGCCTTAAGCAATATATTATAATCGGCCTTAAAGTCAGCAAGTTTAAAATTCATATCTCCACTTTGTCTAACTCCAAATATATCCCCGCTGCCCCTCATTTTAAAATCTTCTTCACTTATTTTAAAACCATCATTAGTTTTAGTCATAACATCAAGTCTATTCGTTTCCCTATCGCTTATAAGAACACAATAACTTTGAATATCATTTCTACCTACTCTACCTCTTAATTGATGAAGCTGTGAAAGACCAAACCTATACGCATCAAAAATAACCATCATAGTAGCATTTTTTACATCTACTCCAACCTCAATTACAGTAGTGCTTATAAGTATAGAAATATCACCATTTTTAAATTCTTCCATTACCTTGTCTTTAGCTTTAGAATCCATTTTACCATGCATTACACCTATTTTACATACCTTACCAAATGCACTTGTCATTTTTTCTTCAAGCTTATTTACATTTTCCAAGTCTATTTTATCTGATTCTTCTATTAAAGGTGCGATTACATATATTTGGTGACCTTTTTTTATTTCTTCGTACATAAGACTTAGCACGTCTTTAATTTCACTATTTTTCTTTAAATATGTAATTATATTCCTTCTACCACTTGGCATAGTCTTGATACTAGATACATCCATATCACCATAAATAGTAAGTGCATAAGTCCTTGGTATTGGTGTCGCACTCAAATAAAGTATATCAGGTGTTACACCTTTGTTTTTTAAATTACTTCTCTGATTTACACCAAAACGATGTTGTTCATCTGTGATAACTAACCCAAGATTATTGTAAACTACATCCCTACTAAATAAAGCATGTGTTCCAACTATTATATCTATCTCTTTTTTTTCTAATCTTTTATATATATCCTTTTTCTCTTTTTGCTTCAAACTACCTGAAAGTAATTCTATATTGATATTATAACCATCAAAGATTTTTTTTAAATTATTATAATGTTGAAAAGCTAGTACTTCTGTTGGTGCCATAAGTGCACCCTCATACCCACTTAAATAGTTTATGTATAAAGCTATTATAGCAACTATAGTCTTACCACTTCCAACATCTCCTTGAATAAGTCTATTCATTCTTGTTTCACTATTTAAGTCATTAAATATCTTATCCACACTTAAAGCTTGATCTTCTGTGAGTTTAAATGGTAAACCATTAATAAACTTATCTACTAAAGCTCTATCCACATTTCTTTTAAGTCCTATCTTATTTTTTTTATTTAATCTTAAACTATTCATCCTAAGCATGAATAAAAATAATTCTTCATATTTTAAATAAGCTAAACCCTTCTTTAATTCAAGTTCACTATTGGGATTATGTATATCAATTATTGCTTCTTTTTTATCAATCAATTTATATTTTTCTTTTAAATAATCAGGCACATATTCTATTACACTGAAATCATTTATGTTATTTATAAACATTCTTATTTGATTACTTGTAATACTTCCTATTTGATGATAAATAGGCTCAATTACTGGAATGTTTGGCAACATTCCAAATCTGATTTCACTAGCAACTATAGTATTTTTCATTTTATCATACCTACCAATTAAAGTAAGTTTAGTTGCTATATCTATTTTATTTTTTAAGTAACCTCTATTAAATATAACTACATTAATTAAATGAGTACCTATATTTATTTTAAATGACATCTTATTCATTTTTTTATTAAAGAAAAATACATTTGGACGAGTTTCTACTAATCCATCTATTATTATTTTATCATCGTCTAAAAGTTTACTTATATCACTTCTTTTTATAACATCATACCTAAAAGGATAATAACTAATCAAATCATCAGTAGTCATTATCCCTGTATTTTTAAATATTTTTTCTGTTTTAGGTCCTATTCCCTTTAATGCTCCGATATCCATATTTCACCTATAATATCTTAGATAAAAGCCCAAAAGATATAATCATCATTATAATAGATGCGATAAATACTCCAGCTAGTGCGGCTAAAAACGATTTTTTCTTATCCAACTCAAGGACACTTGCAATTAAGCACCCCGTCCAAGCCCCTGTTCCAGGTAGAGGTATTCCAACAAATAATACAAGCCCTAAATATCCAAACTTCTCTATTTGACCTTTATGTTTATCCACTTTTTTATCTAACCATTTAGCAATTCCTTTAAGTCTTCTACCTTTACTATTTCTCATACGATTTAATATCTTATTTATAAGCCATAATATGAACGGTATAGGAAGTATATTCCCTATCATACATATTATATAACTAACAGTTGGTGTTAAATCTAATATTTTTGCAGCAATAAGTCCACCTCTTAACTCAAGTATTGGACAAAGTGAAATTACAAATACTATTATTTCTTTCATAAATGGAACTGACATGAGTGAACCTAAGCTCGCTACTATAGTGTTTACAATTTTTTCTGCCATTTTATCACCTATATAATTATATCATTTATATTAATTTATGTAAATTAAATTTAATTAGAAAGAAAGTTCAAATTAAAATTTTAAAAATATCTAATATAAAATTGTTCCCTTTTTAATTTTAACTTTACCTATGTTAAAATTTTTTTAGTTTTAAGTATGTTTTTAACCATTCATATAAATTATTCCACTCTTTTTAGTCTTATATATGAGAAATACTGATTTGTTACTAATTTTAATAATTTTTGAAAAATCTGAATTAAATACAGAAAAAGAAGCATTTAAGCTTCTTTTTCTACATCATATCTTCTAGTTTTTTATTAGCTTTTTTCATTACATCGTCAGCTATATCCTCTAATTTTTCCATTACTGGCTCACTATATTTTTGGTAAGCAAGTACGGCCCCTGCACCAACAGCTATTAAAGCCATTGATTTTACTATTTTCATTCTATCACCTCACTAGAAATATGACAGTGTATATAAAATAAATTATATACATTTATAGTTTCCACCATAATCTAATTTTTATTCAAAGAATTTATTAATTTTTCAAGTAAACCTGTTTTTCTTAATTTCTCATTATTATTTGTTACACCATAAATAAAGCTTCTAGGTTCTCCTATTAATATTAGTTTCTTTTTTGCACGCGTTATACCTGTATATATTAATTTTTTATATAACATTCTTTTATACGATGAACTAACTGGCATTATAACAAGTTCAAATTCACTACCTTGACTTTTATGTATACTTATAATAAACCCATGCTTAAATTTATTAAAGTCTTTAGATGTATATGTAACAAGATTTCCATAATAATCTATAGTAATTTCAGCCTTACCACTTTTACCCTTATAATTAATACTTTTAATGACTCCTATATCTCCATTAAATACATTATTATCTGGATCATTTACTAAATGTAATACTTTATCATTTTCTCTATAAATTATATCTCCATATTTTATTTCCTTTTTACCGACTTCCATAGGATTAAATACATCTTGTAACACTTTGTTTATATTATCTATTCCGTTGATTCCAGCGTACATAGGTGCCATAAGTTGTACTCGCCTATAATCATATCCTTTAGATATAACTTTTTTAACTATATTTACAATACTTGGTAAAATATATTCGCTCGAACACTCTAAAAATTTATAATCATCCCTATCTACTAGAAAATCTTCATTCACTTCATCATTTTTTATGTCATTAGCAAGTACTGGTATATAACTTGAATCATCCTGTCTATAAAGTAAATCAAGTTCTATTACATCTATAATGTCACTTTCTATTAAATCTTTAAGAACATTTCCTGCACCTACACTCGATAGTTGATTATAATCGCCAACAAGTACTAATTTTATATTATTTGTGAGTCCTCTAAGTAAGCTATCCATTAATTGATTATCTATCATACTAACTTCGTCTACAATTACTAAATTAGATTTGTCAGGATTATATTCATTAATCATAAATTCATTAATTTCCTTATTCCATTTTAAAAACCTATGAATAGTAGATGCTGGCATTAATGTTGATTCACTCATGCGTTTACTTGCCCTACCTGTTGGTGCAAGTAATGCAATATTCGAAATCAGTTCTCTATCAGTAAAATTGTTTAATATTTTATACAATTCTACTATAGCTTTTATAATAGTTGTTTTCCCTGTCCCAGGGCCACCTGTAATTATAGTAATATTATTTTCTAAGGCTTTAATGATTGCCTTTTTTTGCATATCACTATATTTTATTTTGTACTTATCTTCTAGTTCTGATACCCTCATATCTATATTTTTATATTTAGTTACATTTTTATTTATTAAATAATTTATTTTGTTTGCTATATTTATCTCAGCTTCAAAGTTTTCAAACAAATAATATTTATCATCTTCTATTTTAATTTTTAACTCTGCATCTAGTTCCGACACAGCTTCCTCAAACAAAGCATTATCTATATCAGTTTTTAGATAAAATGATGCACTTTCGTATATCTCCCTTAAAAACACATACGTGTCACCACTCGAAAAACTTAAATTTTTCATGACATATATTATAAGAGCCTTTATCCTGTTTAAATTAAAAATATCATTATTTAATTTTATAGCTATTTCATCTAGTTTAACAAAATTTATATCGTCTATATCATCAATTATTCTATATATATTATTTTCAACAATTTTAATTGTATTACTTTTATATGTATTATAAATTGATAGTGCATCTTTCAAAGTAAATCCAAGTTCAGTTAATTTTACTATAGCTTCTGATGATTCTTCATGCCTTTTTAATGTATCATATATTAAATTTATTTTATCCTCTGATAATCTAGGAACTTGATATAAACAAGTCTTATCTTGAAGAATCATATCTATTGCATTAGTACCTAATGTATTTACAATACGAATAGCCATCTTTTCTCCTATACCCTTAAATAAATCACTAGATAAAAATTCTATAACTCCATCTTTATCTTCAGGTTTAACTCTTTCGTATTCTTTAACACTAAATTGCATTCCATATTTTGGATGTAGTACAGTTTCTCCATACATAATATATTTTTCATTTTCATTTAATTCTGCAAAATATCCTGTAAATGTTATAACTTTATTAATATAATCTTTTAAATCCATTATATTAGTATCAAGTACTTTCAACAGACCAATTATATATCCTTTGTCACTTCTAAATATATCTTGCCTAAATATTCCTTTTATATAATCTTTCATAAATTCACCTAATAATATTCTATTGCAAAAAAACTACCTATTGGTAGCAAAACTATTTTTGCCCTTTAGATGATTTAGTTATTTCATTATAAGCATCTAAAATTTCGTCTATTTTATTTTTTCTATTTTTTTCATTGTTACATTCTAACTTATTAATTCTATCAGCAACTATATCTAATAATTCTTCTTTAGAATAATCTTTCTGTGATATTCCTAAAATAGTATAAGGAGTAATTTCCTCTTCCCATTCAATATCAATATCAGATGTATCTTCCTTCTTAATACCTTTTTTAATTAAATATCTTTCAATACTATATTTTAATATTTTAAAATCTTCTTCACTTAAATTATTCATTAAATATTCATCATCTTGTAACATTTTTATAAAATTCAGTCCATAAATTTTAGATATTTCGCTAGTTCTTTCAAGAAAATTTCTTAATCTTTTTATATGATTTTGGTCTTCATAATACATAAATTACCTCTTCATTACTTTCTAGAAAAAATACTATCTTTTGCCATACATCCAACATCATTATTTACTTTTAATGTACCATCACCTTGAATATTAAATGATATTTCAGTTACATTACTTCCAGTAAATCCTTGTGGCATATCTTTTAAATTTGTTAAAGTAATACTACCATCAGTTCTAGTATAATTTCCAGATATAGAAGCTACTCCCTCACATAAATTTATATTCATAGAAAATGTACCATCACTCTTCAAAGAAATTGTAGTATATTCATCTGGTTCTAACCAAATGGTAGAATAACTAATATAATAGTCTTCACTTGTTACCTCTACTACATCTTCTACAGTTTGTCCTTCTACACCATCTTCTTGTTTAGAATTTTCATTTATCTGTGATTTTAAACTAGATATTTTTTTCTCATATTCATTTATCTTATTTTTATATTCCTTATTTTCATTTTTTAAATTTATAGCAAATATGCCTATAATAACTATAAGGACGATTATAATACAAAACAATGACCAATTTAATATATTTCCTTTAAATTCTTTTTTTCTCATAAATTCCTCCTTTATGCTACAAAAATTATATCACATAATTAAGTTTAAGTAAATTTATTATTTATTTC
>CANPYQ010000060.1 GCA_947588865.1 uncultured Bacilli bacterium | reverse complement strand
TTCCTTTCTACAATTTTTATTTGGCATATCTATTATACCACTTTTTTTGTTTATCAGTCATAAAGTTTAACACAACTATTAGATAAAAAATTAAATAAATCTATATCACTATCTATATTATATTTATTAAGAACATCAGTTAAATTTGTATTTGTAATTCTTTTATCTTCAGTACCAAATAAGGTTTTATCAGACTTTAATAAGTATACATAGGTATCTGTTATACTCATCCAAAAAGCAGCAGTTGTATCATTTTTTAAAATAAATTTTTCAGATGAGATATTTGAAGAATCCAATGTGGAATCAATCTTCTCAAAATTCTTAAAATCATTCTTAATTTTTATATTCTTATATTGTAAGTAATCATTAGAATCTATTTCTTTATGCTCTATAGTTAGAGTATCCTTAATTTTAAAATTATTAACAAATGTTTCATAATCAAAAATAGTAATATTATCAATATCATAATATAGTAAATTAAACTCTTTATATCCAAAATATAATAAAATTAGTATTACTATTAATATTGGTATTAATATTTTCTTTTTCATATTCTCTCCTTAATACAATTAGCGTAAATCATAAATTTTATCTGTATTTCTCTTTTATGCGGATCATTTGATAACGGTATTTCATTAACATTGTATAATTACATATTTCCTCCATTATTTTAGCTTGCTAGTCCCAGTTTTATAATCTATATCTATTCCATCTTGAACATTATATACATAAACATTAAATGAAACCCCTACTCCATTATCTTCGACTGACATAGCCTCCATTTGCACTCCACTAGCAAGTAAATTATCGCCTTCATATATAGGAGTAACTCTATAAAGTACATGATTACCCGTTTGCTTAATATAAGATGCAACATAATTTTCAAAATCCAACATAGCACCTGTATTCATATTCCTAGTACATGTAATAAGATTTTTTTCATTCGCATTTTCACCAGTTAACTGATAACCTATCAAATGGCATCTATTGTATAAATATTTACCATCTACTATATCATACTTCACCGTATGCCAACCACTTGGTTTAATCATACCTATAGATTCTCTTTTTTTAGTAGGCATAGTATCTATACTTATATTAGCAAAAGCTACTCCACTCCTACCTAATATATCTAAGTTGCTATATTCTTCAAATGAATTCGTTGAAATTTGATCTTCGTTAAAATTTGGTTGATTATTGTTTATATATATATAATCTTGATCAGTATATTCGGGTACTTCATTTATTCCATAAGACTTACCAGAAACAGTAGGTATGTTATCTAATACTGATTTTTTTATATCCTCTTTATAATATTCTGATAGAAATAATACTATTAAAATAAATAAAGATATAAATACACTAATGCTTTTATTTCTTTTTTTTATTTTTGCCATATTTTAACCTCTAATACTCTATTTTTTTAACATTTTTATTTTTTGTGCAGCCTCTTCCTTATCATTTAAAAGCCCTCTTATGGACTCTCCCTTATTCAAATTATTTATGATATTAGCAACTTTTAAAGAACAATCGACACTGTGAAACCATGGCATCATTTTATATTCATCAGGAACATAAGCTAAATTCGTAGAATACACTTTATCAAATATTCCTTCATTATAAACTTTATTAAATGCATCTATTCCATTAACAAATAATGCAAAAGTAGCCATTACATATATATGGTTAGCTCCTCTTTCTTTCAATTTTTGTGCAGTATCTATAATTGATGAGCCTGATGCAATCATATCGTCTACAACGATTGCATCAATACCATTCAAATTTTCTGGTCCTGAAAACTCATGATACTCAATTGGATGTTTTCCATCTTGTAACACGTCAAAATTTCTTCGTTTATCAAAATTTGCATATTTTATTCCACCTAATATGTCTGCTAAAAATATAGTTTTTTCACGAGCGCCTCCATCTGGAGCGACTATAATTAATTTATTTATATCTATATCTTCATTATTCAAAATACTAAGTATCATATCACTAGTAGCATAACCATTACTAAATGTTAGATTATTTGGTATAGCATTCTCAACTGACTTATTATGAACATCAAATGTTACAATCTCACTTACATTATAATTTTGTAATTCTTGTAAAGACATAGCGCAATCTAAAGACTCGCATCCTCTTCTTTTATCTTGCCTAGATTGATATAAGCAAGGCATTAAAATAGTTGTCCTTGATTGATGTCCTCCCATAGCGCTTATTATTCTCTTGATATCTTGATAATGTTCATCAGGCATCATATGATGAATTCCTCTTTGAGCCTTATATGTCACATCATAATTCCCAACATCAGATAATATATATATATCCTTATGTCTAACAGATTCATTCAATACACACTTGCCTTCTCCATTATTAAATCTGATCAAATTCATATCTAATATATAATTCTCTTTCGTATTTCTTATTATGTTAATATGTTTATTAACTCTTTTCCCAAATTCTTTAAAGTTGTCTGGTACAACTAGTTTTAAATTATTATTCACAACATACACCTACCTTACATGTAAATTATACAACAAATTATTTATATAAATCTACTTTTTTTTAAAAATTTTATAGAAAATATAATTTTTGTTACTAGTAAATTATTATATATATAATTACTAAGGTAAATGCAACTAAATTTAATATATGTTAAATTAATACTTGTAATATTTAATTTCAAGTTAACATTTCAAAAAATTATATAATTAAAATTAACAATAAACAAGAATTTTTTTAAATTATACTATAGCTGTCATGTAATAGGAACATTTCAAATCAGTAAGATACCTATAATAAAAAAATTTCTATAAATTCTATTTTAACTATTATAAATCTTACTAATAATACACAATCTATTACAATTATTGCGAATATTGGTTGAATATAAAGTAATCTGCAAATTCTATTAAAAAAAAGCCAATACTGGCTTTTATCTATCAAAATTATGTTTATATTCTGACCGTAAAACTAATAAATTTATTAATAAATAGTTATTATCCATTTCTTACCTTAGCATTTAACTTATCTTCTATTTCACTAATAATTTTATTAAATGTTTGCATTACTTCGTTTTCATTTAAAGTTCTTGTATGATCAGCAAACGTAAGGGAAAATGCAATTGATTTTTCATCATCTTTAACCTTATCACCAGTATAGATATCAAATACATCAATACTAGTGAGTAATCTACCTCCAGATTTCTTTATTTGATTAATTAATACCTCTGCATCTACATTTTTATTTACTACAAAAGCTAAATCTTTCTTTATTTCTGGATATTTTGAGGCCTCTTTGTATTTGATAGGCTTAACTTGTTTATTATATAATTTTGTCATTGAAATTTCAGCTAAATATATTTCATCTTTATTATAGCTTGGATGTATTCTACCTATTACACCAATAGGATCTCTATCAAGTTTTATAACTGCACTCATACCTGGATGCATCTCTGGTATATTAAATTTTTCAAAACTATAACGATTTTGAAAGCCTAGAAATTGAAGTAAATTCTCAATTACTCCTTTAATTACATAAAAATCACATTTTATATTTTTACCCATCCAAGCATTTTTAATATAATTACCTTCCATTAAAATTGAAATCTTAGTATCTTCATTATAATTAATGTCATATGTTTTAGCTATTTCATAAATTAGTATATCTTGAACATTTCGAGATTTATTATATTCATAGACATTTATTAAAGAAGGCAATATGCTTCTTCTTACAACACTCTTATCGATACTCATAGGATTTGGTATAGTAATTGTTTTCTTATCGTCATAACAAAATTTACTTGCCATTTCACTACTTGTTAATGTATATGTTTTAACTTCGTTTAAACCTAGAGCTCTTAAACGTTTAGATATGAGTTTGCGAATGCGAACATCACCAACATAAATTCCTCTTCTAGTTTCAACTTTTGGAAGTGTTGAAATTAAATTATGATATCCATATAGTCTCCCTATTTCTTCTGCAATATCATTTATATTAGGATCTATATCTAGTCTACGGCGAGGTATTGTAACAGTAAATATATCTTTAACTAGTTTATAATCAAAATCTAATCTTTCAAGCTCTGTTTTCACATCCTCTTTAGTCAAAGTAATTCCAAGTAAAGTGTTTATATCTTCAGTTTTAAAACTTACAACTTTGTCTTTTTTATCTATTTTATCATGCATTACAATACCACTTAAAATCTTAGCATTGGCATACTTTTCTAACAAATAACAAGCACGATTTATAGCTTTTAATGTATATTCAAAATTTAATCCTTTACCATATCTTATTGATGCTTCACTTTTTAAATTTAGACGTGATGATGTATATCTTATACTTACTGAATCAAATATTGCACTTTCAATTAATATATTTTTAGTCTTATCATCTACATCCGTGTTTTCTCCACCCATAACACCAGCTATACAAACAGGTTTTTTTGAATCAGTAATAACTATATCATCCTTATTTAAAATCCTCATATTGCCATCTAATGTTATTATTTCTTCATTATCTTTAGCATCTCTAACCAATATTTTATTTCCTAATTTATCTTTATCAAAAAAATGAAGTGGTTGACCATATTCAAGCATAACATAATTTGAAATATCTACAACATTATTAATAGGTCGCATTCCCGCAGCTATTAATCTTTTCTTAATAAAATCTGGAGATTCTTTTATAACTACATCTTTAACCATTTTAGCAGTATAAAATGGACACTTAGTTGTTTCTACTTTTAAATTTATAAAATCATTAACATCTTCTTTAATCTCATTATAAGACTCCTCTGGAAGCGTTACTTTTTTATTTAGTATAGCTGCAATTTCATACGCAAAACCTATATGATAATAACAATCGTTATTACGATGTTTATGTACATCTAATTCATATAATGTATCATCTAATCCTAGATATATATTTGCATCATCTCCGGGATTTAAAGGACTATCAACTACTTCAATTCCCTTAGAATAATTTTCATCGTTTTTTTCTTCTACTCCAAGTTCAAATAGGGCACATATCATTCCATTTGATTCTTCTCCTCTAATAACACCAGCTTTAATTTCAAAATCTTCTGGAAGTACACATCCTGGAAGTGCAACTATAACTTTTATTCCCTCTCTTACATTAGGTGCACCACACACAATTTGTGTAGTTTTACCACCAATATCAACTTCACAAATATTTAAATGATCGCTATTTGGATGCTTTTTACATTTAATTACTTTGCCTATAACAAGGTTATCAATATGTTTTGTTTCTACTGCTTCAACATTTATTCCAGCTTTTGTTATTTTAACAGCTAATTCTTTTAAATCTTCACCCGTTAAATCTATATAATCTTTTACCCAATTTAAACTAATCATTATTCCACATCCCTTCTATCAAAAGATTTTAATTCCCTTAAATCCGTTTGATAAAATGTCCTAATATCATTAATTCCATACTTTAGCATGGCAAGTCTTTCAGCACCAAATCCAAACGCAAAACCAGACCAAACATTTGGATCATATCCACAATTCCTTAACACATTTGGATGTACCATGCCAGCACCGCTTACAGTTATCCATCCTGTATTTTTACATAAAGAGCAACCCTTTCCTTTACATATAAAACAACTTATATCCGTTTCTACTGATGGCTCTGTAAATTGATAATAACTTGGTCTAAATCTAGTTTCACAATTCTCACCAAATAATTTTTTAGCTATTACATCAAAAGTACCTTTCAAATCAGATAAACTAATATTTTTATCTACAAGTAACCCTTCTATTTGCATAAATTGATGAGAATGTGTTGCATCATCTGCATCTCTTCTGTAAGTTTTCCCTGGACATATCATACGTACTGGTTTATTTCCGCCTGCAGCTAACATAGTTCTTGCTTGCACAGGAGAAGTTTGACTTCTAAGAAGTATACTTTCATCTTCAATATAAAATGTGTCTTGTGCATCCCTTGCTGGATGTCCTTTTGGAATATTTAGTAATTCAAAATTGTATTTATCCTCTTCTATTTCAGGCCCATCAACTACGTCGTATCCCATAGACATAAATACCTCTTCTACTTCTTCTATAATACTTTCTAGAATATTGGGAGAACCTATTGGGATATGTGTTGCTGGAAGTGATATATCTATGTTTTCACTTTCCAATTTTTTATTCAATTCTTCCTCTTCAATTTCATTTAATTTTTTTTGATAATTATTGTTGAACTCAGTTCTTACTTTATTTACTAATATCCCATATTCTTTCTTATCAATAGCATCTTTAATACCACTTTGAAGCTCGGTAATTATACCTTTTTTACCCATATATTCTACTTTTATATTATTTAATTCATTTTTATTTTTAACAAGACTTATCTTATTTTCAATTTCTTTGCATAAACTTTCTACTTTTTCTTTCATAATAATCCTCCTAACAAAAAAACTATTATAAACATAGGGGTGAAATGTCCACGGTACCACCCTACTTCATAATAGTATTATGCTTTATAGATATAACGTTCTTACACGGTTACTATTAATAACACTAGAAAGTGAATTCATAAGAATTTATTTGAAGTTTACACCGACCACTTCATCTCTTTAAATAATTAGACTTACTACTAATCTTTCATCAACATTTTTAAACAAATTGATTATAACACATTTTAATGTAAAAATAAACATTTTAATTATATTTCAGTAAAAAAGAGTAAATTTTCTTCGCAATAAAAATTTGATATAATTACTACATAATAAAGGTGGTATGTAGTAA
>CANPYQ010000059.1 GCA_947588865.1 uncultured Bacilli bacterium | reverse complement strand
ATTTATACAATTCTGATTTTAAATTTTCTAAATTTTGATTCATCAATGTTATGTAATCATTTTTTTCAGTATTTATATTATTTAAATTAGTCATTGTATATAATTCTAATTTAGAAGCATTAGTTTGATTTATTATATCATTTATAACATCATTTACTTCTTCACCATATTTAATATATATATAATTACAAGTATCATTACTTAATAACTCTATAGCTGTTGAAATTTGCTTTTGAGTAGTAGTATCTTTATCTAATGAAATAACTTCAATGCCATATTTTTCAAGAAATGAAAATGCATCATCACTTACTATTATAGTTTTATTTGAAGAATTATTTACAGTTGAATAAAATTTACCATCTAAGCTTGTTAAATTAATTTTTAAAATATCATAATTTTCATTTATTTCGTTTATAAGTACTTTAGAATTTATATACTCAGTAAATCCCTTTTTCATATTATTAGCTATAGTTAATAAATTTATTGGGTCTAACCATAGTTCTTCAATAGAATAATCAACCGGTATATTAGATGTGACATCTATTATTTTTAAATCGTTATTATTCTTTAACATAGTTTTTAAATAATCTTTTTCTTTAGATAAACCATTAAAAATAAAAAGATCAGTATCACCATATTGTTCTAATAACACATCCGTAACTTCAAAATTAATTATTTCAGAATCATTAGGATATATACTATTTATAGTACTATGATTACCATATAATTCATTTGCAACATATTGTATTGGATAAACAGAAGTTGCAATTGAAATATTTTCCATAGAGTTATCAGAAAAACATCCAGTTAAATTTAATAAAATAATAGTCATAAGTAAAATCTTAAATTTTTTCATACTATTTCTCCTTTATTACAGGATCATATCCACCAACAGATAGTGGATTACATCTTATTATTCGCTTAATAGTCATTAAACTTCCCTTGATACATCCATATTCTTTTAATGCTTCAATGCCATAGTTTGAGCAAGTAGGTATATATTTACAAGAATTATGAGTAGAAAATGGTAGCATTTGATACACTCTTATCATACCTATTAATATATATTTCATATCAACACCAACATTATTATACTAAAAAACATACAAAAAGTAAAATAGTAATTTCTATTTTATTAAAATTTTGATATAATGAAATAGGTGATGTATATGGAATGCATTGATTTATTAGAAACTTTAAATATATCTTATAATAATATTAAATTATACGAAAGAGCTTTAACTCATACTAGTTTTGCAAATGAAAATAATGTAGAAAGTTATGAAAGATTGGAATACTTAGGGGATGCAGTATTGGAATTAATTATAAGCGATTATTTATATAAAAATACAGAATATGAAGAAGGAAAAATGACTAAACTTAGAAGTCATTACGTTTGTGAAAATGCAAACTTTGAATATTCTACAAGATTGCGTTTAAATGATTATTTAAAACTAGGGCATGGTGAAATAGAACATGGTGGTAAATATAGAAAAGCTATAGTTGCTGATATATTTGAATCATTTATTGGTGCTATGTATTTAGATTTAGGCTTTGAAGAGGTAAAAAAGTTTATCTATAAGAATATTATTCCTTTAATAGAAGATAAAACTATCGATTTCTTTGATGATTATAAATCAATATTACAAGAACTTGTACAAACGGATAAAAAAAGTTTAGAATATGTGATTGTTGATGAGCAGGGTCCTTCTCACGATAAATTATTTACTGTGGAGGTAAAAATAGATAATATAGTATATGGCAAAGGTATCGCACATAGTAAAAAAGAAGCGGAACAAATAGCTGCACGCGATGCACTTACAAAAGCTCAAAATGGAAATATATATGATAATGCCAGTATTTAATAAATAAAATTTTAAAAAACTGAATACAATTATGAAATTTATGGAAAATATAGTATATAAAAAGGAGAGATGATTATGGGAAGATTTCCAAACATAGCAGCTGCAAAAGCTAAAACAGGAGCAGCAAAAGGAAAATTATATGGGATGTATGCTAAAGAAATTTATCAAGCAGCTAAAAACGGAGGTGTTACACCTGAAGGTAATCCTAGTCTTAAAAGATTGATAGAAAAAGCAAAAAAAGAGCAAGTTCCAAGTGATGTTATTAAAAGAGCAATTGAAAAAGTAAATAGTGGTGCAGGAGAAGATTATCAAACTTTAACATATGAAATATTTGGACCTGCAGGTTCAACTCTTATGGTTGAATGCTTAACTGATAATGTTAATAGAAGCGTGAGTGATGTTAGAGCCGTTGTGAACAAATGTCATGTTAAAATGGGTGCTATGGGTAGTGTTGCCTATATGTATGATAACTTATGTGTGGTTGGTTTTTCAGGATTATCTGAAGATGAAATCATGAATGCTTTAATAGAGAACAATATAGATTTTGTTGACATAGAAATAGATGACAATAACACATTGATATATGGGAACCCTAACGATTTATTTAAAATAAAAGAAGCTATTTTGAGCGTTAAAAATGATATAGATTTTACAGTAGATGAGATAAATATGTTGCCTAAAGAAAGAATAACATTAACTAAAGAAAGTTTAGATGAATTTAATAAACTACTTTCTATGCTAGAAGATATAGATGATGTTCAAAATGTATATCATAATGTAGAATTATAGTAAGTTTAAGTTTTTAATAAATTAGATTTTATAGTTTACAACAGATATATTTTAATATATAATGTTTTTGGTGATATAATGAATAACTTAATTTTAATTAAATATGGCGAACTTACTACAAAAAAATCAAATAGGAATACTTTTATAAAGTTACTTGCAACTAATATAAAAAAAATATTAACAGATGAAGAATTCAATATAAAGTTTGATAGAGTAAGAATGTATATTGAATGTAATAATGTAAATTCTGTAATAGAAAAATTAAAAAATGTATTTGGTATACATGGAATAGTTATTTGCCATAAGGTAAATACTAATATTGAAGATATAAAACAAAAAGTTCTTGAACTTTTAATTAAAGAAAATTTTGAATCATTTAAAATTAATACTAGAAGAGCTGATAAATCATTTGAAGTACATAGTATGGAATTGAATAATATAATAGGTGGTTATATACTTAAAAATATTAAAAGTAGGGTTGATGTACATAATCCAGATATATTAGTTACTATAGAAATAAGAGTAGAGGGAACTTTTATTTACACTAATGAGATTAAAGGATTAGGTGGTTATCCTGTTGGAATACAAGGTAAAGGAATGCTTATGTTAAGCGGTGGGATTGATTCTCCAGTAGCAGGCTATCTTTCATTAAAAAGAGGAGTAGATTTAGAGTGTTTATATTTTGAGTCGCCACCTCATACAAGTTTAGAAGCAAAAAATAAAGTTATAAAGCTTGCAAGCATTATAAATAGTTATTCTGGGAATATAAAGGTAAATGTTGTACCATTTACTAAACTTCAAGAAGCAATTTATAAAAATGTTCCAGATAGCTATGTAATAACTATTATGAGAAGGATGATGTATAGAATTGCTGAAAAACTCTCAATTAAAAATAATTGCAAAGTTATAATAAATGGAGAATCAATTGGTCAAGTAGCTAGTCAAACATTAACTAGTATGGGTGTTATTAATAGTGTAACCAATTTTCCAGTAATTAGACCTGTTGCTTGTATGGATAAATTAGAAATAATAGAAATTTCAAAAAAAATTAAAACATATGAAACAAGTATATTACCATATGAAGATTGTTGTACAATATTTTTGCCAACGCATCCAGTTATTAATCCAGACATGAATAAATGTTTAAATTATGAGATGTCTTTTAATTACGAACAGTTAATAAATGAATGTATTGAAAATATAGAAGTAATAACAAATTTGAAACAACAGGAATTCAATGACTTGCTTTAATAGAAAAAATTACCAAATAAAAACTGAATAAATTTTACCTTTGTACACAAATTAAAAATGTACAGGAGGTGAAAATAATGAATAACAGTAAATCAACAAGTAAATTCGTTGTACCTGGAGCTAAACAAGCTATCGATAAAATGAAATATGAAATAGCTAGTGAATTAGGAGTTAATTTAGGTCCTGACTCTACTTCAAGAGCTAATGGTTCAGTTGGTGGAGAAATCACTAAGAGATTAGTTCAAATGGGTGAACAACATTTAGGTGGAAGCAATTATTCTAAATAAAAATGGATAGCTAAATGGCTATCTTTTTATTTAGAGATAAACAAAAAATGCCGATAGACAAAATATCAAAAAAATCTAAATAAAAATGGAAAACTTATAAATATTTTTAGGGATTATCATATTTAAACAAAATAATTTTATATTGCTTTTATGATTTAAATTAATTCCCTTTATTATTTTTTACTATTAAGTTTATTTTATTAGTACTAGAAATTGTTAGTTTGATAATATTATCCATTATTAAAATTTCAATATATAAATAAATAATCTGGTAAAAACTATCATTATAGAAGTTTTTTTATAGGAAATAATAATAATGAGGTGAGATTATGAATAACAATAAACTAGTTGTTCCAGGATCTAAACAAGCTATTGAAAATTTAAAATATGAAATAGCAAACGAACTTGGAATTAAATTAGGAGCAGATACATCAAGCAGATTAAATGGTACTGTTGGCGGGATGATGACAAAAAAATTAGTCGAAGTTGGTAAACAGTATTATAATAATGTAAAAAATTACAAATAATCTTTTAAACTATATTGCAGAATATATTGTAATATAGTTTTTTTAAAATGATTACAATCATTGGATAAAAATATAAAATGAAATTTAACTATTTGCTATTGAATACTAATTATAAATTTTTCTTTTAAAATTTGTAATTAGTATTGTCTTTTTATAAAAAAAATGATACAATTTATATGTTAAAAATAATAAGAGGATAAAAGGTGGAATTTATGTATGATGATATTTTATTAAATAGTAAAAATGATTTAGATTTAAATTTGCAATCAAATTCTGACAATAATAACATTGATACGTTATTTGATAATTTGACTAATGATATTGAAAATGTTAATAAATTTATCTCAAATCTTAGTCAACAAAAGAAAGCAAATAGTGAAGAAGAAAAAGAATTAATTGAAGAAAAATATAAAATAAATAAAGAAAGAGAAGAATTTGAGAATCAAATGAGATTGCAAAAAGAGGAAATAAATAAAAAGAAACACGAAGTTGATGAATATTTGAACTCTCAAAAAGAATATTTATCTAAAGCAGAATCTGAGTTTAAAACTAATATGGATAATTCACTATCTGAATTGGAATTAGTTAAAAAAGAATTAGAAATGCAAAAGCAAAAATTTAAAGAAGAGAAAGAACAGTTTGAAACATATAAAGAGTTAGAAATAAATAGGGTCCATCATTTGGAAGAAATTTTAGAATCAGAAAAGAATCAATTTGAAAGATATAAAGAAGTAACAAATAAAAAAATAGAACTTGAGAATAAGAATTTAGAACAAAAATGTGCTAGATTCAAGGAAATAATAAGCCAATTTAATTCCAATTTTAGGCCGATATTAGAGAATAAAGATGAATAAAAAGGAGTGTTATAATGAACGATTTAAACAAATATGAAGATAATGATATTAATGAATTAAATAATTCAAATGAAACTTTTAATTATGACTCTATTAGTGGTTTAGGGCAAAGTGACTATGAAAATGAAGATTTATTCAATATTGAAGAAAATACACATTCCAATGAAGAAATTAATACAAATGAAGATTATAAACCATTTGATTTTAATGGTGAATATGTTAATAATATTTCAAATAATGATGATTTTGTTCAAAACACAGATGATTATAATGTTGGCTTAGATACTTTTAATAATGACATACAATCTGAACAAGAAATAAACAATGTTGGATATTTAAATACTATAAATGATTCAGAACTCAATCAAACGAATTTTGAAGACGGCAAAGATTCAAATAATTATGAAAATACTTTTGAAGAATCATATAATGATAAATTAGTTGAAAATACTTTTGAAGAACCATATAATGATCAATTAGTTGAAAATACTTTTGAAGAATCAAATAATAATCAATTAGCTGAAAACACTTTTGAAGAATCAAATGATGATCAAGCTATTACTGATGATAAAATAGAAATGTCTGATGTTGATATTAATGAATTAAAAAATTTAACCAAATATAAAGAAGATGATATTGAAAAAACTGACATAAAAGCTTTATTTGATAAAGTTAGTGTTAATGTAAAGGATGCCTCTGAAATATTTAGAAAAAATACAGATTTAAAAGAAAAGATTGATTCTAGATTCGAAGAATTAAAAGCACTACAATTAGATATAGAAAATTCAAAGAGAAATCAAATTAATGAAATAAATAACTATAAAGAGGAAGTCTTTGATAAATTAACTGAAAAAAAAGATGAAATTGAAAAGCGTCTTAATACTTTAAAGGATTTGCAAGCTTCATTAGAACAAGAAAAAGAGGAATTTGAGCAATATAAAAAGTCAGAAAACGAAAAAATAGATAAGATTCAAAAAGAAGTTCAAACAGCATATGATGATAGAAGAGAAGAATTAAATAAAATTGAAGATAAATTAAGAAAACAAAAAGATGCATTAGATGAAGAAAGAAATCAACTTAGTCTAGATAAAATACAATATGAATCTGACAAGAATGAATTAGCTAATAATTTGCTTAAATTTAATGAGTTGGTTGATTCATTTACAAATGGAATGAATGGGATAAAAGAATAGTAAGACTATTCTTTCAGACTGTTGACAAATGAAAAATTTGAAAACAGTCTTTTATTATTTTTCAAAATATAGTATAATGAAAATGCGA
>CANPYQ010000058.1 GCA_947588865.1 uncultured Bacilli bacterium | reverse complement strand
TTCTCGGCATAAAACAGCATTAATAGATATCATTTATTCTCGTCTTTGTTGCACTTCACTTGAAAATTTTTAAAAAAAATAAGCTATAATGCTTATTATTAGATAATTATTAATAGGTAACTTCTCCATCTTGACTCATCAAATTAACTTCATTTACTCCTTTTATCTTTAAAATTTCATTTACAAAATCTTTATTCTTCTTAACTTTTAATTCATATATGTAACTAGATTCCTTGTTAGATAAATTTTGAGACTTTAGTTTATATTTAACTTTATAACTTTTAAGTATTATTTCTATATCTCTAGTTTTAACATTTTTAAAATATATTGCAAGTAAATAAGTAGCTTTATTTTCTGGAATCAACTCATAAAATAACATAGCAATTGAAAGTATTATAGCAAGTATCAACGCAATTGAATATATTCCAGCACCAATTACTATACCATTTGATATACTCCAAAATAGAAATAATAAATCCCTAGGCTCTTTTATCGCAGTTCTAAATCTTACTATAGAAAGTGCTCCTACCATACCTAATGATACAGTTATATTTGCTTGCATAGAAAGTACAATAGCAGCTGTTATAATTGACATCAGACTCATAGATATATTAAATTTTTTTGAATATATTATATTTTTACATGTTAATTTATATATAAAGAATACAAAAAGTGAAAGTAAAAATGCATAAACTAATGTTACCAATATTGTTGAAGACGATATATTCTGATAAAAATTAGCTAAAAATTTATCTTTAAATATATCATCAAATGTTGTTTTTAATATCATTTTAAAACCTCCTATATAAACTATCCAAGCAATTATTAAATTTAGAATAAGAAATTTGTTCTAAATGATTAAGTTCTAATCTATATTTAATAAAATCTGGTAATAGTTCATTATATTTTATCTCTAATATTTTTTCTTTTAAATAATATACCCTTTTTTCACTTTCAAATAAATTTTTACAACTTTTAGTATATCTAATATTATAATCAAAAGTTATTCTAACATTTCCACTTTTATATATATAAGGTATTCTATCATATTCAATACATATAACGGGTCTTAAATTTTCTATTTTCATCTTTATTATAAATTCATTTAAAAGGGATTCATTATCTTTACTGATTTTTGCATTATTATTTAATATATTATTTAAAATTTCTTTTGTTATTTTAATTGATTTTTTATTTGTAAGTCCATTCACTTTATATTTTTTTTCTAATTTTATGTATGAATCATCATAATTATAAAATCTTATTCTATATTTCCATCGTTCACTAATTCCGCATTTTACCTGATTATATGAAGTCATTTTATAATTATCAAAATATATACTGGATATTGTATAAAAATCTTTCTTACAATATGGATCTTTCTTTAGTAAATTTTTTAAATTATGATTAATTAAATAAAAATCCTTATCTGTAATTAAATATTTTATTTCACTTCTAAAATTATTATTCATCTTCTAAATCACTCACATATTCATCAAAATATTTTATTCTTTTATGTATCCAAATTCTGACTTCTTCAATTTCTTTTTCTATATCATATTCATACCAAATTTTTGAGTCTCTTTTAGCAACTCCTTTATTTAATTCATGTAAATAATTATCCAGTATATCGTCAAAATACTTTTCAGTTATTATATTTTTTCTTAATGACCAATATCTGTCAATTAATAATTCATTTATATTTTCAGCATGCGGATGTTTAAAGGTAGTTAAAATTTCATTAGAATCACTTGGGACTTTTTTTATTAAATTTTTATTTATATCATCTAGATATTCTAATCCAAAACTATATTCCATATCCCAAGGTTGAATAAATATTTCATTAGAATCTAAATCCTCCATATAAAAATAATTATTTTTTACCATATTTCCATCTGAATTATTTATAAATGCATTAAATATTATTAAATCTATATAATTATTTAAATTAAAAGCGTTATTTATTACACTATAAGTAACTTCAGTATCAGGACTATAATAATCGTATATTTTATCAATAAATTTTTGCCAAATCACTTGAAAATATTTACTATCATTAGGATATTTAATTTCTAATCCCATATAATTAGCATCACTAATATTTTCAAAATTTTTATTATTATCCACTATTTTCCAATCATTTGATTTTATTAAAACACTTGTATTATCATTTTTACTTTTATCTAAACCTAATTTTTTTCTATTTATCGGTTCAGTTAAAATATATAATCCTCTATATTCATTATTTATAAATAATTCAACAAATTCGCTATATACTCTTACATTAGTAAAATCACTAGATATGTCATTCCAAAGTTGTATTGAAAGTAAATTCCTAATTTTAGATGGATCTCTATAAACAGCATCCAAAATAAAATCAGAACCATAATAAAAATCACTAATTATAGTTGCTTTTTCATCCATAAATTTATTGTCATACATCTCAAGTTTATAAGATTTTTTATCAAATGATGCTGAAGAAGCTCCCCTAATATGAATCATTGCATTACTATAGACTTTATTATTTTTACTATTTGAATTTATATAAGTAAATTCAGATTTTGTATCTTCTCTGGATATTTCATCGTTAGTTGTTATCTTTATAATTGGAACATTAGTTAATTTTATTTTTGTATTATAGTAATATTTATCATTATAAATAATAATATCAATATAATCATCATAATTTACATTAATTACATTTATAATTTTATCTATAATTTTGTACTTATATCCCTTTTCAAGTTGTAAATTCAAAGCATATTTTTTATTTTCATATCTATCAGAAACCGTATAAAAATATGTATTACTATTTTTATCATAAAATGCTTCTCTATTATTTATTTTTAAAGAACTAATAAGGTCTTCTTTTAATATTCTTGATTTTTTTATGTTTTCAACACTCGAAAATGACATAGATGAGCCAAAAATACTATATATAATCAATAATATAAAGAAGGTTACTAATGTTATAAATGTAATTTTTTTAATTTTCCTATTATTCATATAATAACCTCCTTGTTTATGTGATACCTATTATATCACATAAATTAAAAAATAGAATAATTTTTATTCTATTTTTGTTATTATTATTCAACAGTAATGACCCTTCTGCTTGTCGTTGTGTTACCAGATGGATCTTTAGCAGTATATTCTATTACATATTTACCTTTAACACCAAATTTTATTTCGCCATTTGATTCTACATCACATATATTACTATTGTCTTTACAAACTACACCATCCATTAAATCAAAATATTTATCACTTACACTTATTTTATTATTAGATGGAAGTGTTAATTTTGGAAGTTCGGTATCACCCACAATAATATTCCTAATGACTGTAGATGAATAACCATTATCATCCACAACTGTATATATTTCTTTATAAACACCCATTTTACTAGTATCTACACTATTTACAGCATTTTCATTATACATAATTTGCACTATTACCTTATCTGTTAAATCAATTCCATCTTTAGATGTTGATGAATAGGAAACTTTTTCTACTTTTTCATTTAAATCTACAATTGATATATAATTACCCGATGAATCTGGTGTTAAACCATTTAAAACTATAATAGGTTTATCATTTGTGTTAGTTTGGTCTATTATTACTGTATACAGATAATCTCCATATTTCTTTGCATGTTCACTGTTATTTCTATAATTTTTTTGAACATTTGTAATACTTATAACTAAATCGTCAGAGAAAGGTTTTTTATTGGCTGGATTTATTAAATTTGAATCTATTAATCCATCATGTTTTAAGTTACTTAATGTTATATATATTTCATCATTATTTTGCGGTAATGAACTTGAATTTAATAAAGACCAATTATATGATGCATCAAGTATAGTATTTATTTGTTTTTGATAAGTAGTAGATTTACTATCATCTAAGATTTTTTGTACACTTGGGAATACTAATAAAAAAATTACCATAAGTATAATCATAACTCCCAATAATTCTACTAATGTAAAACCATTTTTTTTCATAACTAACCTCACTATATTTTAATTTAGAGTATCTAAAATACCTATTTCATCTTCATAATTTTCTTTTATACTTTCTTCAAGATCAAATTCATCAGTTATATTATCATAATTTTTATCATTATAATTAATAGAGTCATCGTTAATATCATCCTGATAATTATTGTGGTTAGTAGTATCTTCTATTGAATTATTATTTTTTCTTTCTTCAATTATATTATTTTTTTTATTTTTTAAACCAATTACAAAAAATATGGATAAGATAATTACTATTATATACAATATAATAACTATTAAATATTTGAAATTATTTTTTCTATTTTCAGCATTCATATTATCACCTATTTTATATTTACATTTTTAGTATATCATAAAATCTTTATTTTAACAACAAGAGTGATACAATAAAAAAATATATATTAAAATATACTATTAAATAAATATAATATTATTTTTTTATTGATACAGATATTCCATCACCAATTTTATAGAATATAGTTTCATAGTCTTTATTGCTTTTCAAAAAATCTATATATTTTCTGATCTTTTTTACTAATTGTTTCGTATTCCTATTATTAGTTTTGGAATCATCCTCTACGAGTCCATGAAAAGATAAATTATCACTAACTATAGCACCTTTAGTATTTAAATTACTATCAAATCTTTCAAAAAATTTGATATATTGACCTTTTGCAGCATCAATAAATATCAAATCATATTTATCACTTAAATCAATTTCAAGCGCATCTCCCAATATTATGTCAATTCTATCATTCAAATCAAATTCTCTAATATTTTTTAATGCTATTTCAAACCTTTCTTTATCTCTTTCTATAGTTGTAACTTTAATGTCATCGGATACTAAGGCCATTTTTATTGCTGAATAACCGATAGCACTACCTATCTCTAATATTTTTTTAATATTATTTTTCTTAATATAATCAGTTAAAAATTTAATACCATCTTTTTGCATTATAGGTATATTAAATTTTTCTGCATATTCTTCAATTATTTTTAATCGAATGTATTCCATAATCCTGCTTCCATTAAATCTCTTCTAGTATTTAAATGCTCTTCATAAGTCTTTGAAAAATAAGTTTTTCCATTTATATCTGCAACAAAATAGAAATAATCACTCTTTTTAGGATATAAAACTGCTTTAATTGATTCAATACTAGAATTACATATAGGACCTATAGGTAACTTACCCGCCAAGTGTTGACTTCTTGTATTATATTCATTTTCATCATTTATTTCGTACTGATATAGATCTCTTTCATCAAGTTCGATTTTAGCTGCATAATATGTTGTAACATCGCTACCTAAACTCCAATTATTATTCAATCTATTATAAAATACTCCAGCTATCCCTGCTCTATCATCACTATTAGAGCCTTCTAACTCCACTATAGAAGAAAGTGTTAATATTTCATGTATTGTATAATCATTACTTAACAAATCAGTTTTATAATCTGATAGCTTTTCATTCATTTCATCTAACATAGATTTAAATATTTCTTCGACTGATACATTCTTATTTTTATATTCATATGTATTCGGATATAAATACCCTTCTAATGAATAATATATATTACTGTTCAATATACTTTCATCAATAAACCAATATTTATCTATAAGCGAATCTAAATACTCTTTATTATTAAGTAAATTATATACATCATCTTCAGTATTATTTGTATACTTTGAAATAGTAGAAGCAATACTTCTCATGTTTTTTCCTTCTTTAAATGTAATTACTATGGCATCAGGATTATATTTATTCCCTTTTGAAAATTCATTTACAATATCTTTAACACTCATATTTTTTCTAAGTTGGTATTTTCCTGCTTCTACACTATTTACTTTATTAAATTTTATATAAAGTTTAAAACATAATTCACTTCTAATTAAACCTTCCTTTTTTAATTTTGAAATAACATCGTTATAAGTACTACCACTATCAACCATAAATTCTATTTTAGTAGAATCATTACTTACTGCTCTTAAATTTAAATTGTAAAATATACAACTACCTAATATTAAAATAGCTAAAATACTTAAAATAATAACTATTATTTTTTTCATAAAATAAAAGAATATAATTATTCTTTAACTTTCTGCATTATTATTTAGAGCTTCATTTTGTAATTCATCTAATACAGTTTCAATAATTTTCCATTCTTTATCAGTTTCTATTGGTAATAATTTATTTTCATCTTCATTAGGATTATAAATTGAAGCATATACTTTGGTATTACCTTCTTCATCTACAGTATTATCCGTATACACTATATAATTTTTATTTGTTTCGTCTGATTCAAATGTAAATAAAACCTCACATTCTACTTCTTTGCCCTCATCATTTATCACTTTAAATGTCATTGTCTCTTCTTTCATAATTTTCCTCCTTTTTCTCTATCTAAATATGCTTGAAGAATTATGTTTGCCGCAACTGAATCTATTTTATTTTTTCTTTTTTTTCTAGATAAATCGGCTTCCAGTAAATATTTTTCTGCTTCTACAGTAGTTAATCTTTCATCTTGAAATACAACTTCTATATTAAAATTTTTAATTAACATATCTTTAAAATCAATAGTAATTTTACACCTATCACCAACAGTATTATTCATATTTTTAGGAAAACCTAATATAATTTTTGAAATATCATATTCATCAATAATATCTTTTAACTCTGGTATCAAATCATTATAACTATTTTCTTTAAATCTAATTGTTTTTAAAGTATTCGCAATTGTTTTTGTAGTGTCACTTACAGAAATACCTAATGTACGCGTGCCTAGATCCAAACCCAAATATCTCATCTGTTATCCAAAAAATCTTTTACTAATATTTCTAATATTTTAGTTCTATCAAATGTTGTCAATTTGTTTCTTGCCTCTTTATGACTAGATATATACCCAGGGTCACCACTCATTAAATATCCTACAATTTGGTTGACAGGATTATATCCTCTATCTTCTAAAATATTTGCTACTTCATTAATAATCTCAGACACATACTCATTTTGAAATTCATTTGAATTGTATACTTTTGTATCTTCCACACTATCACGCTCTCTTTTATGAATACAATACAATTTTAACATGTTTTAAGAAATTTGTAAAGAATTTATGTATAGGAAAATTTTTGTTTGAAGTGCAACACCTAAATATTGAAAAAGACATGAGAATAATTTATAATATCTTTTGCTTG
>CANPYQ010000057.1 GCA_947588865.1 uncultured Bacilli bacterium | reverse complement strand
GAACTCACTTTGTTCGCCCTTGACTAAACAAAAATCGTTGAAAAACTTAATTTCTGTTACATATACTTTATAGACATTTCTTTTTTCAATTGAATTTTTTTTAAAGTTTAAGTAATATTATAGACAAATATAGTAAAAAATGATAGAATAAAAAACATTAGAAATGTTTACGAGGTGTGTTGTGAAAAATTATAAAATAAAAGATGACGATTATTTACAAATTGAAAATCTAATTAAAATCACCAATTCAATTGAAGATTTATATGACAAGATGTATGAATTAGAAATAGCAAACAAACAAAATTCAGAAGAATATCAGAAATTAATTGAATATTTAAAAATAGCTGTTGGAGTAGAAAATAATATATATTTGAATCTTAAATTAAAAACTTGTAAGTGTATTACTTTAATAAAATATTTAATGAATGATAAATTTCCCTGCAATTTTCACGCAAATCTAGAGAGTATTATGAATTGTGATTATAAGGATCGTGTTATTAGACGAATTATAAATATATTGCTTAATGAAATTGTTATGCATAGTAGCACAAGTATTAATTTTGCCAAGAATGAGGATTTAATGAATATTTTTAAATGCTTTGTAACATATGATGTTAATGATACACTAATATTAAAAGTAAGTAATTATATTAAAGTACAACATATTTTTGAGAATAGCTTGTTTGATTATTATTTAACATATTTAAATAAATTAATAGATGATGAAAAATATGATTCATTTAAGAATGACTTAATTAGTTCAAAATACAATCTTTCATTTATAAATAAATCTGTTGAAAATAAAATGATTTATAATAAATTTTCTATATGTGATAAAATTTACGATACGGATATTATGACATCTGTTTATTCAGATTGTAAATTAAATATTCAAATCAAGGATCATTTTGGTACTTATATTCTAATAAATCAAGCAGGACAATTATTTGAAATTGATGATAATAAATATTTGGATCCATCTAATATTATTACTTCATTGCTACGAGATTGTTTAATAAAATCATTGCTATTATTTTTAAGTGATGATACACTTAAAAACAGTTATTTAGCCTTTTATGAAACTGTTAATGATAAAAAATATACTGAATTTTATAAAAATTATACTATTAGTAGAAATATAATTGAGAGAAATTTTAAAGATGTAAAACGTGAAAAAAAGAAAATTAAATTTAATTATTAATGAAAATATATAAGAAATATAAGTTATTTCAAATTATTTAGTATACAATTAATCAACAATTTATATATTATAGTTTTAGATAATAACAGTATATAAGTAAAGAGTAATAAGAGGTTTAAATAGGAGGTTTATATATGGAACAAAAAAGCGTAAAGGTTTATTTACTTGCACATACTGTACCAATAAATACAGTAGATAATAGTACTAATCCTGAAAGAGTAGTAGCTGCAGCAGGAAAACTTTGTTATTCCAAAAGTGATATTTTGAATTTATATCAAGGACTTGATGATGAGGCTACAAAAAGGTTTGTTAATATGTTGAGTGATATGGGTCATGAAAGTCCTATAGAACATATAAGTTTTACATTTGGAATAGAAGGAATAAGTAGAGCTTGTTCACATCAATTTGTAAGACATAGAATAGCTAGTTACTCACAACAAAGTCAAAGATATGTCGATTTACAAACTTCGTTTAGTTATATAATACCAGAGTCTATTAAAAATAATGAAAAAGCTAAATTACTTTATGAAAAAAGTATGTTGGCCGGTATGGATGCATATAAAGAGATAACTAATGCTTTAATAGATCAATATACAAAAGGTATAACTGATGAAAAACAAATAAAAAATTTAACTAAAAAAGCTTTAGAGGATGCTAGATTTGCATTGCCAAATGCATGTGAAACAAAGATAATAGTTACAATGAATGCTAGAAGTTTGCTCAACTTTTTTAGAACAAGGTGTTGTAATAGAGCACAGTGGGAAATACGCGAGGTAGCAAATCAAATGCTAGATTTAGTATTAGATGTTGCACCTAATATATTTAGTAGAGCTGGTGCCCCTTGTGTATTTGGAAAATGCCCAGAGGGAAAAATGAGTTGTGGTCAAAAACAACAACCAAAAATTAAGCAACTTTCAATATAATAAAGCTAAGATTTTGTTTTTTTAACTTATATATAAAAAATATTGTCGAAAATGACAAAAAGTATGATATAATTATAATAGGTGATTGATATGGATAATTTAACACTTATTATGTTAACACTCTTTATCATTTGTGCTGGACTTATTATAGGAGTTTTAAACTTCATTCAAAATAAGAAAAATAAAAGAATAAAAAAGACATTAGAAAAGTTGGAAATAGAAAAAAATAAACTTGCTACTTCTCCGATCGTTCCAGAACTTGCAAAGGTAGAGTCATATTTAAATAATGATAAATTAAAGGCACTCTATGATGAGTGGTCTAATAGACTTAAGCAAATTAAAGAAATTCAAATTCCAAAATTATCAGATATGATATTAGATGCAGAGTACTCGCTTTCACAGATGGATTATAAGAGTACTATGTATAAAATTGCAAAACTAGAAATGGAATTGTATAAGGTTCAAACGAATTCAGACTTTTTATTCGGTGAAATAAAGGATTTAACATCTAGTGAAGAGAGAAGTAGAACTATATAACAGGATATAAAGCTAGGTATAGGACTTTATATCAAAAATTTATTGATTCTAAACAAGAGTATGGAGAATTTGGGTCTGCTATTAATACCCAATTTGAGGTTATTGCAAAAAGATTTGAAGATTTTGAATCTATAATGGATAATAATGAATTTACAGAAGTGGATAAAGTACTCAATATAATAGATGATTTACTTAATCACATAACTGTCGTAATTGAAGAAGTACCATCTATTGTTCTTATGATAACTAATGTACTTCCAATGAGGATGAAAGAAATAGAAGATACTTATAATGAAATGGTGTCATTAGGTTATCCACTAGATTATTTAAATATAGAATACAATTTAAAAGAATCAACTAACAAAATTAATGAGATAAAAGAAAGAACTAAAAAATTGGATATGAATCAAAGTTTGTTAGAATTGAAAGTTCTACTTGAATATTTTGATTCAATATTTGCAGATTTTGAGAAGGAAAAGAATGATAAAAAAACATATGAAGAAAAATTATTAACATTTAGTAGTAGAATAAATAAAATAAATACAATTGTTAATAAGATTTTTAATCAAATAGAAGAAATAAAAAATGTATATAATTTAAGAGAAGAAGATATAACTACTTTAAATGAAGTAAGAAATGAGGTATTTGAATTAAATAGTAATTACAAGGTATTACAAGATCATACAAAATTTAATAATTCATTTGCATTCTCAAAATTAGTAACCGAAATAGAAGGTTTATCTAATAATTTATCTCATACTGAAGAAAAACTGGATTCAACTTTAAATATAATTGGAAGTATGCATGATGATGAAGTTAGAGCAAGACAGCAATTAGAAGAAATTAAAATGGTATTAAAAGATTCTAAATTGCAGATTAAAGATTATAAATTACCAATAATACCAGATTATTATTATACAGAACTAGAAGAAGCTAATATAGCTATAAAAGAGATAGTTAAAGAATTAGATAAAAAACCTATAACAGTTGAGATCTTAAACACTAGGGTAGATACGGCTAGAGATTTGGTTTTAAAACTTTATACAAAAACGAATGATTTAATAAAAAATGCTATGTTTGCAGAAAAAACTATAGTTTATGGTAATAAATATAGAAGTAGTTATGAAGATTTAAATAATGATTTAGATATGTCAGAAAAATTATTTTATAAGGGTGAATATAAAAAATCATTCGAGTTAACAATAAATGTTTTAAATAAAATAGAGCCAGGTATATATAATAAAATATTAAACTTATATAGTTCTAAAGAAAAATAATAAAAAAACATTAACAAAGATTAAAAAAAATGGTAAAATAATATAAAAAAGAAAAACGAAGATTAGGACATGATCATCAAATTTTGTTTAATAGAGAGTTATCGGTTGGTGTAAGATAATGGACATATTGATGGTTACTACCTATGAGTTGTTATTGAAAAATAAACCGGGGAGTGCCGTTATAATAATTAAGGTATAAATTAGGATGGTACCGCGTTTATGTAGTTAAGCGCTCCTTTATGGGAGCGCTTTTTGTAGTTTTAGGGGTGTTTTATGGGAAGTAGTAAAAATATATTAGAAGAATTATTAAATAATAGTATTAGTATTAAGAAATTTTTAATTGTGTATTGTGGCGTTCCTCCACATATCATAATTGATAAAAAAATTAGTCATAGTGATGTGAAAAAACTTATTCCAGATATAAAAAGGATTGGAAATGATGCTGTAAAAGATGATAAGAAAAAAATTTATGTTGGGGATATAGTAGTAGTAAAGGATTCATATGGTAATTTGGCACCATATGTTATACCTCAAATGAATAATTCTATTAATAATGATGACATTTATATTGAAAGTGAAATTGATCCTTATAATCAAGAACAAAATGTAGAAAAAGAACTTATAAATGAACTTATAAATGAAGATTTGAATAAATTGAGCAGATATGAATTAGTTGAGTTGTGTAGATTTTGTAAAAAGCATAAGAAAATAGGTGAGTATAGAATAATAAATAAGTACTTAAAATTAAAAAAAGAAAAAGATGTAAAAACATATAAAAAAGAAAAACTAAAGTTAACTATGAAAGGAAGAGAAACCGATGATTAATATTAAAGAAAATGAGAAACTAAATATTTTAAATCATTCATGTGCCCATTTGCTTGCTCATGCATTAAAACATTTATATCCTAATGCTAAATTTTGGGTAGGACCTGTAATAGAAGATGGATTTTATTATGATGTAGATTTAGGGGATGAAGTTATTAAAGAGGAAGATTTATCCACTGTAGAGAGGGAAATGAAAAAAATTTCTAAATCTGATAAGATTATAAAAAGAATAGAGTTATCAAAAGAAAAAGCTCTAGATTTATTCAAAGATGATCCATATAAAATCGATCTTATAAATAATATGGATGATAGTACTGTTATAAGTGCATATAAGCAAGATGATTTTATAGATCTCTGTCGAGGGCCACATATGCCAACTACTAAATCTATGAAATATTTTAAATTACTTAAGGTTAGTGGAGCCTACTATAAAGGGGATTCTAAAAATAAAATGCTTCAAAGAATATACGGTATTTGTTTTGAAAATGAAAAAGATTTAAATTTATATATAAAACAATTAGAAGAAGCTAAATTGCGTGATCATAGAAAGTTAGGTAAAGAACTTGAATTATTTATGTCTGATGATTTAGTAGGTAGAGGTCTTCCAATGTTTTTGCCTAAAGGGTATATAGTGTGGCAAGAATTAGAAAACTACATTAGAAATAAGGAAATAAGTCTTGGTTATCAACATGTTCTAACACCTTGTGTAGGGAATATTGAGTTATATAAAACCTCAGGACATTGGGATCACTATAAAGAAAATATGTTCCCTGCTATGGAGTTGGATGGTGAATCTTTTGTATTAAGACCAATGAACTGTCCACATCATATGATGATATATTCAAACAAGCTTCATTCTTATAAAGATTTACCTATAAGAATAGGCGAGATCGCACATGACTTTAGATATGAAGCAAGTGGTGCGATTAAAGGTATAGAACGTGGGAGACATTTTTGTCAAAATGATGCTCATATATTTGTAACACCTGAACAAATTAAATCAGAATTTAAAAATGTAGTTGATTTAATATTTGATGTTTATAAAGATTTTAATATAACAGATTATCGTTGCGTTTTATCTTTGAGAGATCCATTGGATAAAGAAAAGTATCACCCAGATGACGAAATGTGGGATAAGGCAGAAAATGAAATAAGAGAAGTTTTAAACGACTTAGGAATAAAATATACTGAAGAAATTGGGGAAGCTGCTTTTTATGGTCCAAAATTGGATGTAAATGTTAACCCAGCTGTTGGTAATGAATATACATTATCTACTTGTCAATTAGATTTTTGTTTACCTAGTAAATTTGATTTAAAATATGTAGATTCAGATGGAATCAAAAAAACTCCCGTTGTACTACATAGAGCTATACTGGGTTCACTCGATCGATTTATGGCTTATATTATTGAAGAAACTAAAGGTGTTTTACCATTTTGGTTATCTCCAGTACAGATAAATGTAATACCTGTTAATAATGAATATCATTTAGGCTATGCTAAAGAAATTTTAAATGAATTAAAATTTGAAGGCTTTAGAGTAGAATTAGATGATAGAGAGGAAAAGCTTGGATATAAAATGAGAGAATCAGTAATTAAAAAAATTCCTTGTTCAGTTATAATAGGACAAAAAGAACTAGATAATAAAACTATCAGTTACAGACTATATGGTACTGATGAAACTATTACTGTTTCATTTGATGAATTTGTAAACTTTGTAAAGGAAAAAATAAAAAATAAAAATTAAAATATACTTGAAAAAAAATATAAAAATGGTAAACTAATATTAGGTATCATAATTATGATACGTTTATAGAAGGAGAGATGTAATAATGGAATTAAAAGGAAGTAAGACAGAACAAAATTTAATGGCTGCATTTGCTGGAGAAAGTCAAGCTAGAAATAAATATACTTATTTTGCTAGCAAAGCTAAAAAGGATGGCTATGAGCAAATAGCTGCCATATTTGAAGAAACAGCTAATAATGAAAAAGAACATGCTAAAATATGGTTCAAGTTATTAGAAGGTGGTGAAATAAAATCTACTACTGAAAATTTAAAAGCTGCAGCAGAAGGTGAAAACTACGAGTGGACAGATATGTATGCAGGATTTGCCAAAACAGCAAAAGAAGAAGGGTTTGATCATATAGCTTATCTTTTTGAAGAAGTAGCTAAAATAGAAAAAGAACATGAAGAAAGATATAAAAAATTGCTTAAAAATATTAATGATGAATTAGTATTCTCTAGTGATGGGGATACAATATGGATTTGTCGTAATTGTGGACACATAGTAATAGGTAAAAATGCTCCAAAGGTTTGTCCAGTATGTTCTCATCCACAAAGTTATTTTGAAAGGAAGGCAAACAATTACTAGTACTAATTAAGAAGATATAAAATACTGTTGAATTAATCAAGGTAGATAATATCTATATTAGTATAAAATTTATAAAAGACAATTTATTTGTCAACAGTCTGTGATATTTATAATTAAGATTATAAATATCTTTTTAATAATAAACTCCTTTCGTATAAGACAAAGTACGAGAAGATATTATAACCTATAAAAAAACAAATAACAAATAAAGGTAAACCTTATTTGGAAAGAATATTATAAAGAAATAAAAATAAATACAAGGATCGAGATGAACTCACTTTGTTCGTCCTTGACTAAACAAAAATCGTTGAAAAACTTAATTTCTGTTACATAT
>CANPYQ010000056.1 GCA_947588865.1 uncultured Bacilli bacterium | reverse complement strand
GGCGCTCAATGTAGGACTCGAACCTACGACCTAACGGTTAACAGCCGTGCGCTCTACCGACTGAGCTAATTGAGCATTTTAAATAGTAATTCGTCTCTTATTTGGGACGAATATATTCCGCGGTGCCACCCAATTTGTCATAAATGACCTCTTTATCGATTCTATCAAATCGTGTAATTTTTAACGGGTTACATCCGATTAACTTTACTTAATTCAAGCTAATAGTTCATGAGTGTTATTCATAATACACTTAATTGTTAGCTTTCACCATACCTAACTCGCTTTAATCAGTAATCATTACTACTTCTCTCAATCAAAACTTTTAATCTCAAAATGACTTATGTATTAATTATAGATTAGAATCTATCTTTTGTCAAGGTATTTTATTCACTTTTTTATTATATGCAAAATTTTATTAATATATGATAATTTGCTTTATTATTTGATATAAGATATAATCGTTATTGGTGAGACTATGTATTCTATTAAAAATAATGTAGAAAATACTTTAATTATTAAAAAATCTAAATTTATTTCAAAATTATATAGAATAAATAAAGTAGATGAAATAAACAATATTTTAAATGATATAAGAAAAATTCATAAAAATGCAACACATGTTTGCTACGGATATATTGTAAATAATGCTGAAAAATGTTCTGACGATGGCGAACCTAGTGGAACAGCAGGCATTCCAATATTAAATATATTAAAGAGAAATAAATTAAATAACATTCTTGCCATAGTAATTAGATATTTTGGCGGTATTAAATTAGGGGCTGGAGGTTTAACAAGAGCCTATTCTAATTCAATTATTGAAGCAATTAAATTGACTGATATTATAGAACTTACTTTAGGATATTTAATTGAATTAGAATTTAATTATAATAATATTAAACTAGTTGATTATATTTTAATTAATAAAAATGTTATAGAAAAAGAATATAAAAATAATATTATTTATAAATTTTACTTAAATAAAAATGAATTAAATATAATAAGTGAACTTGAAAAAATAGCAATACATATATCTATAAAAGATGAAATTTTAATTGATAAAAGATAGGAAAAGCTATCTTATTTTTTTCTATTATTCATCTACATAAGTATATGTTTTAGCAGGTATTCCACTAACTAAACTTTAAGGCAAATTCCATTTAGACTTAGTTACTTTTATTGTTGATAAAGTTGGCCAATTTAAAAACATTCTACCATAGTCTATTTGCAAAGTTTTTATTTAACTTTCCGTCTTTGTCTTAACGAAATTTTATATTTAAAAATTTTAGAGGAATATAAAAATAAAAACAAGGATTATTTTCCTTGCATTTGTTTTGCTACTTCTTCTGCAAAATTTTCATTTCTTTTTTCCATTCCTTCTCCAACTTCAAAGCGAACCATAGTAGTTATTGTACCACCATTATTCTTAACAAAATCAGCTACAGTTTCTTTATTTTCAGCTTTTACAAATATTTGATTTTCCAAGCATACATCTTCATAGTATTTTTTTACCTTTCCAACTAATATGCTATCTATTCTTTCAGCTGGTTTACCTTCATTCAATAATTGTTCTTTCATTATTTCCTTCTCTTTGTTTAAAACATCAGTAGGTACATCAGTACTTTTTACATATGAAGGTTTCATAGCAGCAGCATGCATAGCTACATCTTTTGCAACACTAACGCTTGCTCCATCAATTACAGTTAAAACTGCAATCTTACCTCCCATATGTATATAATCTCCAAAGTTTTCAGAATCTTTTTTTGTTATAACTTCCATTCTTCTAAAGCTTAATTTTTCTCCAATCGTTGCAGTTTTAGAAACTATTAATTCTTCAATAGTTCCTTCATTAGTTTGTAGTTTTAAAGCTTCTTCCAAAGTTTTTGCATCACTATCAATAATTGTTTCAAGTATTATATTTACCATATCAATAAATTTTTCATTTTTGGCAACAAAATCTGTTTCTGCATTAACTTCTATTATAACCGCTTTATTACCTTTTGTAAGTATTGCAGCAACTCCCTCAGCAGCAATTCTATCTGCTTTTTTAGCTGCTTTAGAAATCCCTTTTTCTCTTAACCAATCAATGGCTGCATCAATATTCCCATTAGTTTCTTCTAGTGCTTTTTTACAATCCAACATACCAGCACCAGTTTTTTCTCTCAAATCTTTTACTTGACTTGCAGTAATCATAAATATCCTCCTTTTAATATAAAAAGATGATTATTAATCATCTTAGTTTTTTATTTTAAAGCTTCTAATAATTCAGCTTTTTTCATTGTAGAATAACCTTTAATTTCTTTAGCTTTAGCAAGCTCTCTTAACTCTGCAACTGTTTTTACAGTTAAATCTTCTTCTTTAACTGTGGCTTTTTCTTTAACAGTATTATCTTTTTTAGGAGCACTTACTTCTGTAGCTACAAATTGCTTTTTAGCTTCTTCTACTTTTACTTCACTATCTAAACTTTTTGATGATTTTTTCTTATCAAATTGTTTTTTCTTTCTGTCAAATGGTTTTTCTATTACTCTTCTATCTTCTTTGCGTTTAACTGATTCAACAGCTCTCTTCATAATGTCTGTGCCATTTTCATCAGTTTTTCCACTTACATAATCAGTAATTTTACCACCATTAGCTTCAATTATTGCGTTGTTAATAACTCCAATAATAAGTTTTACAGCACGTATTGCATCATCATTTGCAGGTATAACATAGTCTACCATATCTGGATCGCAATTAGTATCTACAATACCAAACACTGGAATATTTAATTTTCTTGCTTCACGGATTGCAATCTCTTCTTTTGATGGATCAACAATAAACATTGCTTGTGGAAGTTTATCCATTGAACGTATACCACATAATAGTTTATCTAATTTAGTATACTCTTTCTTTAAACCGATAACTTCTTTTTTAGGTAGTAAGTCAAAAGTTCCATCTGCTTCCATTTGCTCAATTTGTTCAAGTCTTTTAACTCTATTTCTAATAGTCCTAAAGTTTGTAAGTGTTCCACCTAACCATCTTTCAGTAACATAATAAGACTCACTTTTAATTGCTTCTTCCTTAGTTGCTTCTTGAGCCTGTTTTCTAGTTCCAACAAAAATTGTTTTACCACCATTTTTAGTAATTTCAAATAATGCGTTATATGCTTCTTCAATCATTTTTGCCGTTTTTTGTAAATCGATAATATATATATCATCTCTTGAAGTAAAAATGTATTCTTTCATTTTTGGATTCCATCTCTTAGTTTGATGGCCAAAATGAACACCAGCTTCCAATAAATTGTTCATTGACACAACTGTCATAATATCACCCTTTCGTTATATCTTCCATCTATATCTACTTTATACATCACCATAAGGCACTAGACATATAAATCCACAGATGTGTAAAATAAAAAGCCATATATATTATAACACATTATATGACTTTTGCAATAATTTTTTAAATTTTTATTATAATTTAAGTTGCCAATCATTAGTATTTTCATCATTATCGTCAAAAATATAGGCTCTGTTATATAAGTTTTCCATATAATTATAATACAAATATTCTTCTTCTGAATTATAAGGAAAATCTGGATCACCATCATTACTTAAATTACTATCCTTTAATGATACTTTGTCAACTTTGATAAGGCAATTATATTTATATATAAGCGAAGCTAATTCCCTAATATTTTTATAATTATTTTCTCGAATAATAATTTTTAAAATATTGTTAATAGCATTATTTAAAGATTCACACAAAAAATTATAACCGCCATTTCTTTCAACATTATTTATATAGCTTTGAATACTATACAATTCATAATTAAATAAATAATTTGATTTATAATGATTAACGAAAAATTTTAAAAAGTTAATATCATACAGTAATTTATTAAGTTCTTCTTGTAAAAATTTTTCATTCATATATTTTTTACCATATGAATAAATTATAGGAAGATTTTTTTCATTCTCATATTTATATGTTATATTAATTTCACAATTCCACTCGTCAATTTCAATTAATTTTTTTCTTATTAAATATTTTTTTAATTCAAGTTCATTAAAAAATTGCGCTGTAAATTCATCAATAACTTTTAATGATTTATTATCTTCTAAACCAATAATAGAACTCAAATCTATTTTTTTTGAAACCCCATCTTTTTGAATACATAAATTATATTTTACCACAATATCCGCCTCTAGTGATTATATTATCATGGTATAAAAAGATTGTCAAATTTATTATTATATTTTTTTTGGGTTAAGATCTATATCAATATACACTTTATTACTTGATTTATATTTATCTATTATAAATTTTAAATGTTGATATACTTCATATATATTTTTATATTTCAAAATTATTTGCATATAATATTTATTATATATTCTTGGTATAATTGATGGACTTGGTCCAAGTATCATAACATTATTAGTACTTTTTAATAAATAATCCTTTATTTTATTTGATTCTTTATTTAAAATATTATAATCTGTACCTACCAACTTAATTAAACAAAGATTAAAATAAGGTGGATATTTTAATTTTTTTCTTATATTCATATCCTCATTATAAAACCCTATATAATCGTGTTTACTCGCACATCTTATACTATAATGATCAGTATTAAAACATTGTATAACAACCTTACCATTAGTTTTAACTCTACCAGCACGCCCAGCGACTTGATTTAGTAAAGAATATGTTCTTTCACCACTTCTAAAATCTGGTATATTTAAAGTAGCATCTCCATTAATTACCCCTACTAGTGTTACATCATCAAAATCAAGTCCTTTTGAAATCATCTGGGTTCCAATTAAAATATTATATTTTTTATTCTTAAAATCATTTATTATTTTACTATGGCTACCTTTTCTTCTAGTAGTATCTACATCCATTCTAATGGTTTTAGCGTCATTAAATGTTTTTTTTATAATTTCCTCTAGCTTCTCAGTACCCATACCAAAACTTGTAATATTATCGCTTCCACATTCACAACATTTATCAGGTTTAAATGTTGTATAATTGCAATAATGACAGTTTAGTTTATTACCAATTTTGTGATATGTCAAAGGTATATCACAATTAGGACATTTAATTACATTACCACAATTTTTGCAAGTTATAGTTGTGGAATATCCCCTTCTATTAAGAAGTAAAATCACTTGTTCATTCTTAGATAATCTATCATTTATATCGTTAATTAATTCTTTTGATAAAATTTTATTTCCTTTTTTTATCTCTTCTTTCATGTCTATAAGTCTTACTATAGGCATACATTTATTTACTCTATTTTTTAATTCTAATAATTTATATATACCCATTTTAGCCCTTGTATAGCTCTCAATAGATGGAGTAGCACTTCCAAGAATTATTGGACAATTGTGAGTTTTAGATCTTTTAATTGCTATATCGATTGTATCATATCTTGGTGTTGTATCCTGTTTATAAGTATCTGAATGTTCTTCATCTAATACTATTAAACCAATATTAGTAAATGGAGCAAATATTGCACTTCTAGCTCCTATTACAATTGATACTTCCCCTTTTTCAATCTTTCTCCATTCGTCGTATTTTTCACCATCTGATAATGCACTATGTAATATGGCAATTTTAGTTTTAAATCTGCTTCTAAATACATTAACCATTTGTGGCGTTAAACTAATTTCAGGCACAAGTACGATAACCTCTTTATTCCTTTTTAATACTTCATCAATTATATTCATATATACTTCAGTCTTACCACTACCTGTTACTCCAAAAAGTAAATATGGATTAAACTTATTTAAATTAGCAGTAACTTCATTTACTACTAATTTTTGTTCATCATTTAGTTTTATTTTTTTATGTTGATAAATAGTTTCATCGTTTAATCTATAAGTTTCCTCTCTTATTTCTTCTATTATTTTATTTTTTATTAGAGTTTGTACACTTGATTTAGATATTTTAATTAAATCACTTTTAAGTATTTTACCCTTTTTAAGGTTATCTACGATATTTTTTTGCTTTTCATTTTTAGGTATATATGATTTATCTATCAGTTTGATATATGATATATATTTCTTATTTACATTAAAATTTTTGTGTGCCTTTAGGGCTGCCGGTAACATTGTCTGATATGCGCTAATTAAATTACATAACGTTTTAGAACTGATATATTTACCAAGTTCTAACATTTCATCATTAAGTACAGGATTTTCGTCTATTACCTTTATTATATTTTTTAACTTATAATCAATTTCATTTTTATAATGTATTTTTAATACAAATCCCTCTAACATTTGCTTTCCAAATGGAACTAATACCCTCTTACCAGTCAAAATTTTATCTTTTAAATTATCAGGTATTAAATAAGTAAATGTTTTATCAATTTGCTTTGCTTTTAATTCAACTAATACATCTGCGCATAATAAATTCATTTTACCACCTATTTGTATTATATCAAAAAAAATTTAAAGAAAAAAGTAATAATATGATAACTATTTATAATTTAATCTTAACAATAGTACAACCAACATTATTATAAAATAATTTATATTCTAATACATTTTTATTTCTTTTTAAAATATTATGTACCTCATTTTTTAATATACCATTCCCAATTCCATGAACTATGCATACTATTTCATTTTTTAAAATAATATTATCATTGATAAATTCCAATACTTTTATCCTAGCAGTATCTTTATCAAATCCGTGTAAATCAATACATGGCAAATTATCTGTAAATATCACTTCTTTAAGTTCCATTATATCACCAACTATATTATACAACAAAAAAATACTACTAGTTATTTAAATTTTTTATCATGCCATTTGAATACTTTTGTTTTTTATAGTAATTATCGCATGAAAATATTCTATTTTGAATAAATATCTAATATTATTTATCCATTATTCACATCCGTGATGAATAAGTTTAATATAAAACCAAGAAAGTTCATTGTAAAAAGGGCTCTATCATAGAATAGAACCACTAAAAATGACACAGAACTTCATAAGTTCCATAGGAATTAGTATAAAATTTATCAAAATTTATACATTATAATTTTAATAATTAACTGTATTTGTAACTTCATCCACAATACAAGGAATAAAACAACCAGAAATTCGATTATATTCATATTTAATTTTAGTTGTTTTCCCTGCTTTAACATCTATTTTACCTCTACTTGGGTTTATTCCGCATTTTGCAGTAATAGTGCAATCTTTTTCAATTGGAAATTCTAAATTTTGTCCCTTTTTAACTTCTCCGATAAATTCTCCATCAGCATAAATTTTTAATTTACCCCCAAGCAATCCCATTTGACTTAGTCCAAAAATAATCACTTTACTTTCTTCTTTTTTTTCACATATTGGATATCCACAATTTGGACAAGTTGCAGCTTTATCACTAACTTCTTTTCCACATTCTTTACATTTAATTAGAGCCATATACTTTCTTTCCTCCTTATATAATTTTCTAATCATTTTTATTATATAATAAAATTTAAAATCTTACAAATTTTCTTATATTTAACTATTATTCTTCCTTTTTATTTTATATTAAATCTAATTTATTATTATATTTTACATTTCCTAAATATAGTTGTACAAGTCTAAAAAAGACTAAGATTTGCAACATTAAGTCATCTTAGTCTTAAATATTTTATATTAATTTAACTTTTGGTAATTACTTAAAAATTACTTTCTATAACCTGTCATTTTCTTATAATTACATATTTTACTTATTCATACCTTCTTTGATACTGGCTTGTGCCACAATCTCATTTGGGATGAATAAGATTAAATTTATAAAATGTTAGGATTAAAATAACTTTTTTATAATTATTTTATTTCTTCTAACATTTTTTCTTTTAGTTTATCTATATCAGTAAAAAATAAATTTGTACCTCTCTTTTTTA
>CANPYQ010000055.1 GCA_947588865.1 uncultured Bacilli bacterium | reverse complement strand
AGTTTAGAGAGTAGATATCAACAAAATAAAGATAAGAAAAAATTAACACAACAAGAAATACAAAATGTAAAAAATAATATTATTTCTATTACTAATGAAATTGATTCTTCTCAAAATCAAATAAATTCTTTAAATGATGATATTGATAAAAGAAATATTGAGATAGGAAAAATGAATGAAGAGATTAAATCAATTGTTCATTATTATCAAATTTCTAGTTCATCTCCTGTTTATCTAGAGTATGTATTTAATGCAAAAAATTTTACAGATTTCATATATAGATTGGCAGTAACTGAGCAATTAAGTGAATATAGAGAAAATTTAATAAATGAATATCAAGATTTAATAGAAAAAAATAAGAATACTATAAGTGAACTAACAAAAAAGCAAAAGGAATTAACTGCATTACAAAAGAAATTATCTGATGAATATGATAAATTAGGAGCAGATTTGGCTGAAATAGTAGGCTTTGAAGAAAATTTAGAGTCTGAAATAGACACTTTAAAGAAGAATATAGATTTATATGAAAATAAATATAAGTGTTCCCAAAATGAAGATTTAACTAATTGTGTAAATAGATATAATGGAAATAATTCATCACACTCAACAGCTTATGGTAGCCTACCAAGTGCAGCAGGGTTTTATAGACCTCTTAAATCAGGATGGATAACGCAAAATTTTGGAGATAGTAATTCTATAGTATCGTTTCCACACAGAGGGATTGATATAGGAACTCCATCTGGATCTGCTGTATATTCAATAGCAGATGGTACAGTAGTAGCAATTTCATTACCTAATTTTTCTAATGGAACAGGAATATGTGGTGGAAGAAAGGTATATATAGCTCACAATGTAAATGGTAGAACTTATACATCTGGGTATTATCATTTATCATCAATAAATGTATCAGTTGGACAGCAAGTTACATATAATACTGTAATAGCTTATTCTGGTGGTACAGAGTATTGGGATTATTGTTCTGGCGGAGCACACTTACATCTTCAACTTGCTCCAGGTATTTATATGTTTGATTATTCAAGTGGCTATGAAGGCAGATCTATAAATCCAAGAACAGTTGTAGATTTTCCTGCTTTAGGTTCATATTTTTCAGGAAGATAAAACACGACAAAAAAATTAAATCACTACTATTAAAATAATAGTGGTGATTTTTTTATGAAAGTTAAATTATTTGATGAATCTCATGAATTAGATTTAGAAAAAAGTATTAATAAATTTTTAAGTGAAAAACAAATTGAGTTGATAGATATTAAATATCAGGTAGCAATAAATGTATGCGGTGAAGAACAGATATATTGTTTTAGTGCCATGATTGTATATAGGTAAATTTTGTTGAATAAATAACATTATTTTTATTCATTATAATCATAGAATATTAGTGGAGGGATATCATGTATAATAGTTTTACCGATGAAGCAAGAAACATACTTATGAGTGCAAAAAAAGAAATGAAAGAGTTAAAACATCCATATGTAGGAAGTGAACATTTACTTTTAGCTATTTTAAAAGATAAAAATGAAATAAGTGAAAAATTAAAAGAATATAATTTAGATTATGAAAAACTAAAAAAAGAAATAATTGATATAGTAGGAGTAGGAAGCAAAGAAGTTGACTGCTTTTTATATACGCCTTTATTAAAAAGAGTCCTTGAAAATGCCATATATGACAGTAAAGAAAATAATAATGGTAATGTGACTGTTTCTCATCTTTTTTCATCATTACTTGAAGAGGGAGAAGGAATAGCAATTAGAATTTTGATCGGAATGGATATTGATATAGATGAGTTATATCATGAATTTGCATATAAATTACCAATAAAAAAGTCAAAAAGCAAAAAATTATTAATAGATGAACTTGGAATTGATTTAACAAAAAAAGCTAGTAATGGTGATCTTGATCCTGTTGTTGGAAGAGATGAAGAAATAAAAAGAGTTATAGAAATTTTGTGTAGAAGGAAAAAGAATAATCCAATATTAATTGGAGAGGCAGGGGTTGGGAAAACTGCTATTGTAGAGGAATTAAGCCGTCTAATAAGCATTGGAGAAGTCCCTAATATATTAAGAAACAAGCGTATAATAAGTCTTGATATGGCTACAACTGTTGCTGGAACAAAATATAGGGGTGAATTTGAGGAAAGAGTAAATAAAATTCTTAATGAATTAGAAGAAAACGATGATATAATTTTATTTATAGATGAAATACATACTTTAGTTGGTGCAGGAGGCGCGGAAGGTGCAATTGATGCATCAAATATATTTAAACCAGCATTAGCTCGTAATAAGATGAGATGTATAGGTGCAACAACGACTGTAGAATATAAAAAATTTATATCCCAAGATAAAGCTTTAGATAGAAGATTTCAAAAAGTCGATGTAAACATACCAGATGAAAATACAGTTAAAGCAATTTTGTTGAAATTAAGGGATACATATTCTAATTTTCACAAAGCAATAATTTCAGATGAAATAATAGATTATATAATAGAGTTATCGGATAAATATATAAGAAATAGATATCAACCCGATAAAGCGATTGATATATTAGATGAGGTATGTGCACATGTATCATTAAAGGAAAATAGTAAGCTAAAAAAATATAACTTTCTAACACGAGAGCTTAATGAAATTCTAAGGATAAAGAAAAACTATTTAATAAAAAAAGATTACGCTACAGCTTCAAAATATAAAGAAAAAGAGAATATTTTAATGAATAAAATAAATAAATTAGAACTGAGTCTTACAAAGGATAAAAATAACATTGTAAAAAAAGAAGATGTAATAAATGTAGTAAGTCGTAAAAGTAATATACCAATATATGAATTAAAAGATTTTAATATAAATGATATAAAATTATTTGAAAAAGAATTAAAAAATAATATTATAGGTCATGATAAAAATATAGATGAACTGATAAGACTTTATAAAAAATTAAAGTTAGGTTTTAAAGATGATAATGTATGTTATTCTATAATGTTTACAGGACCAAGCGGAGTAGGGAAAACAGAACTTGCAAAATTATTTTCTAAAAGGATAAGTAATAACATTATAAAATTAGATATGAGTGAGTATAGTGAGCCTCATTCAATAAGTAAATTAATAGGTTCACCAGCAGGTTATGTTGGATATGATGATAATAAAAATATATTTGAAAGCGTTAAAGATAATCCTTTTTCAATATTAATATTAGATGAAATAGAAAAAGCTCATCCTAATATAATAAATATTTTATTTCAAATATTAGATGATGGGAAATTAAAAGATTCAAAAGGAGACGAAATATATTTCAATAATTCAATAATAATTATGACATCAAATATAGGGTTTAATAAAAATAATATAGGATTTAATAATAATTCAAAAGTAAATAATGAATTAAAAGAAATTTTTGGTATTCCTTTTATAAATAGAATAGATAGTATTTTTACTTTTGATTATTTAAGTAAAGACGATATGATTGATATAATAAAATCTAAAGTAAAAAAACTAAAAAGTAAATATCGTAAAAAAAACATAGTAGTAAAAATAAATAATAATGTAATAGATGAAATATTAAAATTATCTAATTATAAAGAATTTGGAGCTAGAAAGATAGACAAAATAATTAAAAATGATATAGAAAATATTATTATTAATGAAATATTAAATGAAAACAAAGTTATAAATATAAAAGATATAAGTATAAAAGAATTAGCTAATTGAAAAAATGTTTATATTATTATCAAAATATAATTGTATAAAATTTAAAAAAATGCTTTCCTTTTTTTTAAAATATGCTATAATTAAATTAGGGTGATGATATGGACACTTTAGAACAAATTAAAGTAAGTTTAAAAAATAATCCTAATTTAAATGATGAAATAAGAAATAAGTTACTAGAATTAGTATTAATTTTTAATAAAAAATTACCTGAAATAAATTTACAAAGATTAAATGAAAGATTAAAAACAGTAAGTTTTGGCAAAATAGGAAAATTTGAAAGAAAAGGTACTTATTATTATGATGTGTATAAAAATCAAATATTATTTTCTAAAGATTTAGAAGGTAATTATGATATTGATCATATGCTTATGAAATCTATATTACAGATGGTTACAAGTACTAATTCTTTTACAGGCTTTGAATCTGATGATAGACTTATGGCTTTAAATTTAGCTTATACAGAAATACTTGCAAACTATTTAATAGGGAATGAAGGGGATTCTGATTTAGAAGAGGAAATGTTAATTACAAATCTTATAAGTCATATTGTTGGCAAGGATACTATGTTCAATTCATATTTTTCAAATAATGGAGAGCCTATAATAAAGGCTATGCAAGATGCGGAGGTAGGAATGTTATGAGTATAGTAAGCGAAAGACCAAGTGATGTTGTTTTTGAAACTTTAAATAGAATATATTTAGCTAAAAAAACAGCAGGGCTCAAAGATAGTGAATTTCCAGCTTTATTAGAACAAGTTGGTAGTATTTTTGCAAACCAAATAGAGCGTGGCAAAATATCTGAAGAAGAAATTGATTCATTTATTACATTTATCAGTAATTTAAATTCTAATTACTTTACATTAAACCATAAAGATTTATCAAATGCTTCTGAAGGGGTTATTGAGGGTATATATATGGCTGAAGAACAATACTATGAAAGATATTCCCAAGCAAAACCTGTTTTAAGTGAATCTGACTATAGACCAGGATTTAAAAGATTATAAACTGTGATTATTTCATAGTTTTTTATTGACTTAAAATGTAATATATAATAAAATTAACTTGTAGAAAAGAGGATATATAAGATAGGAGGATTTATGCATTGTTCACAAGAAAATTTAGAACTGGTTAAATTCACTTTAACTTATGATATGTCTTTAGAACTTATTAAATTTAACAAGTTAAAAAAAGAATTAGTAGAAACTAAAAAATTGTATAATTTACATAAAAACAAAGATCTGCTATTAAAGATAAAACAATTAAAATTACAATTGAATGATTGTAGGAATGAATTTATTAATGAATTTAGAAAAAACAATAAAAAAGAAATAGAAAAATATTTAAAAATAAAAGATCAGTTATGATCTTTTTTTTGATATTTGAATTATTTTTCTTTAAAAAAAGGATTTTATATATTTTTTTACAATAATATAAATAGGAAAAAAAATTCTAGTTTTGTCGAATCTGTATAAAACAAAAAAATTTTGTGCTAAATTAAATAGGAAGGTGAATATATGTTAACTGTAGGAACTGAATTTAGAAAAGGTATATTGTTTGTAAGATTAAGAGGGCATTTAAACAAAGATACAATATATAAATTAAATAAAAAGGTTACTAATTTAGTAAAAAATAATGGAATTAGAAATATTGTGTTTAATTTTACGAATTTAAAATCAATAGATTTAAAGGGCATAAATACTATATTTTATAATTATGAGCTATGTAAAAATAATAAAGGAAGGAGTCTCATGTGTGGTAATAATGATCACATAAGAAATAAAATAAAAAAAAGTAGGTTAGTGAATTATATATATGAAACAACTGATGAGTTAAGTGCAATAAAAATTTTAAACTTGAGGTGATTTTATGGATGAAAAAATTATATTAGAAAACCAAAATCTTATTTATTATGCTGCTACATATTTTAAAAATTATCCATACAAAGAGGATTTATATCAAGCTGGTAGATTAGGAATGATTGAAGCTTATAAGAGATATAATCCAAATATGGGATCTAAATTTACAACTTATGCTTTTTTTGACATCTTAGGTGAAATGAAAAAATTAGTAAAATCCGATAAGGGAATTAAAGTTAGTAGGGATATATCAAAATTAAATTTAAAAATTGAAAAAGCTTATGTGCTATTAACTCAAAAACTTATGAAAGAACCGAGTATAAAAGAAATAGCTAGTTTTTTAGAAATTCCAGAATACTATGTATCAGAAGCAATTCTTAGTTTAAATAAAATAAAGAGTATTGATGAAGCTATCAACGATGATGGTAGAGAATTTACATTACAAGATGTAAAAGGTGAATATAAAAGTATGGATGACTTGATTTTACTTAATGATGCGTTAAAAAGTTTAAATAAAGAAGAATTTGCAATAATAGAAAATAGATATATGAAAGATTATACACAGAATGAAACATCAAAAATAGTTGGGATGAGTCAAGTGCAAGTATCAAGAAAAGAACAGAAAGTATTAAAAAAATTGAAGCAAAAAATGATAGCTTAAAAAATTTATTTAAATTCAACCTATATTTATAGATTATTCACCTTTAATAAGTTTAAAATCAATTGAAATAAAAAAAATTGGTAAATTTTAATTGCGATATCCCGTTTTGATATCCCGAATGAAAATAGAGATAACCAGAAATCTCTATTTTTTAATGCATAAATTTATTTTTCATATTTAAATTTTCAATTGAAATTTTGTAGAATTTTAATTTATCAAGTATTTCAGTTCCTAATTCTTTTTCAACCATTTCTAGAGGTGATTTGAAATTAAATCTTTTTCTCGGATAATTATTTACTCTGTTTAATATATTTAATACGTCATTGGAACTTAATTTGGAAATATCATATCCCTTTTCAATAAGATATCTAACTAATTTATGATTATTTTCAACGTGCGGTTTTTCATAAGAAGCATATGAATGGGTATAAAATACAGAAGTTCTTTTTGAAATACCATCAATAGATTTTTCTATTCCTTCATAATCTAAAAATTCACAGCCATTATCGGGAATTAATTTTCTAAAAAGTATATAAAAGTCTTTACCTAATAATAGTTCTAATTCATCTAATTTTTTTATTATTTCTTCTTGTGCCTTCTTAGGTATTTTAAATGCCAACATTAATGAGAAATAAGGGATCATTATAGTAAATAATAGTTCTCCAACTTTAATACCTTCTACAGTGTCAATTTCAGCGATACCAAGAACTTTACCAATTCTTTCATCTTCTGAAAGATTATCAACGATTCTACCGTTTAAATGATGATTTTTTAAAGAGTTTCTTTTTTCTTCATTTGAGCCATAAGGAATTCGCTTAACCTTATTTCTTAAATCTAAATTACAACAATCTAATAATCCTTTATCAATATAATCATAAAATGTAGAAGTAGAAAGATTAAAATTACTAAATTTATTAGGTAAAGTATTAACAATTATTTCTGGAGAAATGCCATTTTTAATTCTATTAGATAAATAAAGTTTAAACTCATCAGAAAAAGATTGTATGTTTAAATTTCTTCTTGAATGAATTTTAATATTATCATGTAGTAATATTGCATATTTAGCTTCATAAATAATTTTTACTTTCTTGCATTTTTGTTTATTTTGGCAAGCATTACAAACATTATGATTTTTCTTTAAAATAGGACAATCAATTTTAGTAGAATAACTGTCACAAAATTGAGTAGCAAATTTACATCCTTTACAACTAGAACAATAATCCTCATTAACAATATCATCACATAGATAATTTTTTCTACAAATAGTATAATTTAAACAATTTTTACAAGATATTTTATTGCCATAAAATTTACTAAATTTTTTGATTTCTTTTCTTATTCCAGATGGATCACGATTAAGCAATAAGGCAATTTCAGCAGGAGATTTATTTTCATTCAAATAAATTTCAATATTTCCAATTTCTAAAATTGATAAATTTTTGGTATAATTATTACGTCCCATTACTACCTTCTTTCTATTGTATTTTCTGGTTATTATAATTATATAATAGATGGTAGTAAATGGGATATATAAAGTTATGAACATTTGAGGATATCAGAATCATAACTTTATTTAAAACGGGATATCATAATAATAATTAACAAAATAAAAAAAATTAATATTTTAAAAATATATAATACATAGTGACCCCATGGTTATTATGTATTTTTTGTATTTTGGTATATAATATGTGGTTATAG
>CANPYQ010000054.1 GCA_947588865.1 uncultured Bacilli bacterium | reverse complement strand
TTTTTTAAACAAAAAATGTAATACCGTTGTCATCCTTGATTAAATTATCGTTATTAGAATCAATATTATTACTAATATTATTATTTATATTTGATGACATATTACTTGATGAATTTTTTGAATTATTTGTTTTATTGGGTTTTTCAGTTTTTTTAAATTCATTCATAACTTTAAACATAGTTTTTGCATTTCCAATCATTGGTCTAACTTGTTTAACAAGTGGAATTGCTTGATTTGCAAAGTTAAGTGCTCTTTGTGTACCGTTTAATATACCGCCTAAAGTTATTCCTGATCCACCAAAAAGTCTACTAAATAATCCTACTCTAGGGGCGGTAGTTGCTATATTAGTCGGTATTGTATAAAAATAGGGATTATAATAGTTCATGATATCCTCCTATATATTTTCTAAAATATTATATGAAATTTTAAAAAAAAGTTTTATAATTTTATAAAATATGTTATAATTTAAATATGAGAATAAGAAGAACGGTAGGTGTGTTATTTTGAAAGCAAAAAAATCTTTTAATCCGATTACAACTTTATTAGCTAATATTTTTACTGGATTTATGTGGATTTTTATTAAAATCAGTATATCGATTTATAGATTTATAAAATATGTATGGTATGGATTATTGTGGCCATTTGTATTTATAATTTTAATTATAAATAAAGCGATTGTTAGATCTAGAGAAGTTGACGTAGAAAAATTGAGACAAAAAGGTCAAAAAATATTAGAAAAGGAAAAACTTAAGGAAAGTAAAAATAATAAAAAAGATAAAAATATAACTATCGACACATCAAGTTATAAAAATAAAAATATAAAATTAGAAAGAAAGAATTTAGGTTATTATATCAATTTAGTATTAAATTATATAATTTCTATACCTAAAAACATAAAAAAGAGATTTGATAATATTGCAGTAGTTAAACAGGCAAAAAATAAAAAGGCTTTTGATACTAAAACTATGCTTGTTGATTTTTCAACTGATGATATAAATGATGAAAACAAGGGTAAAAGAATAACATGGGAATATATAGCAATAAATCAAAATGGCAAACGAATAAAAGGCTATTTTGAGGCCTTTTCAAGGGTTGATGTCCAATCATTTTTAATGGGAGAAGGGCTTGCAGTTTATAGTATTAGAACCAGTAAATTAATTCAGCTTTTACATGGAAATCTTGGTGGAAATAATACTAGAATTAAGAATCGTGATTTAATATTTTTATTGGCGCAACTTTCTACATATATAAAATCTGGTATTCCACTTGTTGAATCATTAAATATATTAATAAGACAAATAAAAAAGAAATCATATAAATCTATACTTAGAGATGTTACTTATGATTTAACGGTTGGTGAGAGCTTTAGTTCTGCACTTGATAAAAGAGGAAATGCTTTTCCTAAATTATTAATTAATATGGTAAAAGCGTCAGAACTTACTGGAGAATTACCAGAAGCTTTAGATGATATGGTAAATTATTATACAGAAGTTGAAGAAGCTAGAAAAGAGATGATAAGTGCCCTTACTTATCCGTCAATAGTTTTTATATTTACATTAGCTGTAGTCACATTTGTTATGATGTATGTTGTTCCTAAATTTGTAGATATATATAATACTATGGATTCATCTCAAATTCCTTCATTTACCTTAACAGTAATAAATATTAGTCATTTCTTGGAAAAAAATATTATATGGTTAATATTGGGAATTATTGTAGTAATATTTATTATTTACTATTTATATAAAAATGTAAAGGTAATAAGGACAATTATTCAATGGATATTAATGCATATACCTGTTGTTAAAGAAGTTATTATATATAATGAAGTTACAATGTTTTCAAAAACATTTGCTTCTTTACTTTCACATAATGTTTATATAACTGATAGTATGGATATTTTAAATAGGGTTACGAACAACGAATTTTATAAAATGATGATATTAGATACCGTTGCTAATTTGGCTAGAGGTGATAAAATTTCAACCGCCTTTAAAAATCAGTGGGCATTTCCAATACCAGCGTATGAAATGATAGTTACTGGTGAAAAAACCGGTCAATTAGCTGAAATGATGCAAAAAGTTTCAGTATATTATCAAAGTTTACATAAAAATACTGTATCAAGAATAAAATCATTAGTTGAGCCTATTTTAATAATATTTCTTACATTTTCTGTAGGAGCAATATTGTTAGCGGTTGTAATTCCAATGTTTAATATGTATCAACAAGTACAAAATTTAGGGTGATTAGATGTATTATAGTATGTTATTATTGTTCTTTGTGATAGGGACAATATTTGGATCTTTTTATAATGTTGTGGGATATAGATTACCAAAAAATGAATCGCTTCTATATCCCTCTTCGCATTGTACCAAATGCAATCATAAATTAGGAACTTTAGAATTAATTCCAGTTTTATCATTTTTATTATTAGGTGGTAAATGTAAAAATTGTGGTGATAAAATATCTTGGTTTTATCCAATATTTGAATTTTTAAGTGGAATATTATTTTCACTTTCTTATTTAGTATTTGGATTTTCATTAGAATGTTTGTTATCAATAGTATTTATTTCTATGTTGCTTATAATAATTATAAGTGACTATCAGACAATGATTATACCAGATAGTGTATTAATTGTTTTCTCATTGTTAATATTAATTATAAAATATTTTATTGTTGGAATAAATGGGGTAGGAATTTCAATTTTACATTCATTAGCTTCTTTTCTATTTATGTTTTTATTAAAATTATTTGGAGATTTTTTATTTAAAAAAGAGTCAATGGGTGGTGGCGATATAAAATTATTAGCTGTTTTTGGACTTATGTTTGGCTTTCCAATGTCGATTATTTCAGTCTTTTTAGCCGCAGTAATAGGTCTTCCTATATCTTTAGTTATTTTAAAGCGAAAATCTAATCATGAAATACCTTTTGGACCTTTTTTAGCTATATCAGCAATTATAATTGTATTATTTAAATTGAATATAAATACTATTTTAGATTTGCTAACTATATCATAAAATAATTAAATAAAAAAAATACAAAATGTATTTTTTTTATTTAAAAATGTTTTTCTTTGAACTAAATATAGATGTGCCAGAAGGAATATCATTTTTAATGTTTTCCGTTTTAAATTGTACTTTATTTTCATCTATGTTTTTTTGCTCATTGATGTTATTGAAAATTGGGGACTCATTATCATTTTCCTTTTCATCTATAGGTATATTTATATCTTTATTAATATTATTTTGTTTAGTTAATTCGTTTACTTCAATAGCATTTTCAAGACCAGTTGAATTAACAACTTCATCGTCATCAAGTTCAATAATTTTTAATAATTCTTCAAGTGTAGTTAATCCTTCTAATACTTTATTCATACCATCTTGAAGTAGAGATATTACATCGTTATTATATACTAAATGTCTTAATTTATCTTTTCGTATATTAGAACTTATAGCATCTTTTATATTTTGATCTATAAGTAAAACTTCATGTATAGCAATTCTTCCATTGTAACCATTATTACATTCATCACAACCAACTGTTGTATAAATTTCATTAACTGTTTTTCCAGTAACTTTTTTAATTATATTTTTCTCATATTCACTAGTAGGTCTTAATTTTCTACAATGTGGACATAATTTACGTGCTAATTTTTGAGATATTATACCTGTTAGTGCACTAGCAAGAAGATATCTTTCAACATCCATATCTAATAAACGTTCAATGGTATTTAATGAATCATTTGTATGTATAGTTGATAATACTAAATGACCTGTTATTGACGCCCTAACAGCAATTTTAGCGGTTTCAGTGTCACGAATTTCTCCAATCATTATTATATTAGGATCTTGACGGAGGATAGATCTTAAAACTGTTGCAAAGTTTAAACCAATTTCACTATTAGTTTGTATTTGATTAACGCCTTCAATATCCATTTCAATAGGATCTTCTACAGAAATTATATTAGTATTTTCTTTATTAAGTTTCTGTAATATTGAATAAACAGTAGTAGATTTACCAGTACCAGTTGCACCTGTTACTAAAACTATACCGTTTGGCATTGAAATCATTTTTAATACTTTTTTATAATTTTCAGGACTAAAACCTAAGCTTTCCAAGCCAGATAAACTAAGTGAATAATCTAAAATACGGATTACAATTTTTTCACCTTTATTTGTTGGAATAGCAGACACACGTAAATCTAAATCAATACCTTCTAATGTTGCTTTAATAGCACCATCTTGTGGTAATCTGGATTCAGTAATATTCATTCCAGATATTATCTTTATACGTGTAATTAGATTTTTAGCAATACTATTTGGTATTTGTGTGTAGCTAATTAATTCTCCATCTATTCTTATACGTACTTTTAGATATTCATCATATGGATCAAAATGAATATCAGATGCTCCTCTCTTTGAGGCATCTACTAATATTTCATTAACAATTTCAACTACAGGGGTTTTCTCAAAATCAAAATTTTTCAACATATTATCACCTTTTTTTCCTTAGGACTAGATTTTATCCTAAATATATTATATAATATAGTTATAATAAATTCAAGATAAAAGTAGGGATATTTATGAAAAAAATTAATCGTATGGGATTTATGTTAGCGGAGACATTATTAGTTACAGCTTTTGTTGCAGGCGTTTTAATATATGCATTTATTCAATTTACAAATTTAAATAAAAATTACGAATATTCATATATGTATAATTCAATTAATGAGTTATACTTGTTAGAAGATGTTAAGGATTATATATTGAGTGATAATAACTCATTAGAAAAAATAAAGAGCGGTTTGATTTCTTCTGATTATGTTGAATTGAATGATTGTTCTATCTTTACAGACAAAGAGTATTGTAAGAAATTGTTTGATATTATAAATATTGATAATATAATTGTTGCCAATAATTATATTAAAAATGATGTTACTTACCATGATGAAGATTTCACAACTTTTATACATAAAATTAATGGTTCTGGTGATTCAGAATATAGACTAATAGCAAGCTTTAAAAACTCTACATATGCTACACTAAGGTTTGGTGATTAATATGAATAAAAAAGGATTTACTTTAGTAGAATTGATAACAACATTTGCTTTGTCAACTTTATTGATTACAATATTAATAAATGTGTTTCTTATTATAAAAAACATATATTATGAATCAGATTTAAAGACAAAATTGTTGATAGAACAAGGTAATTTAAGTGATATTATGAATTCTAAGATTAATAAAGATCATCTAATATCTTATTCTAGATGTAATGATTCTAGTTTTTGTTATGATTTTGTTTTTGATGATGGTACAGATACTAAATTAATTATAACGAGTTTATATATAAAATTTGGAGATTATGTATATAATTTAGGCAATGGAAGTAAAGTTGTAAATCCAACAATTATAAAAGAAAATGTGGAGCTTTCAGACATAAGCGCAAATAATTCATTTTTAGTGATAACTATACCAATTAAAAATGATAAATATCCTAATCAAGATTTTGGAATAAAATTGGTATATCAATATAATTCTAATATAACAAGTTTATAAAAATATAAGTTAATATTGAAGATATAATACCATGTACTAATCTAGAAATTAGATATGGAATATATCTTATTTTTTTATTTTCTAATATGCTAAATACTTGTGCGTGTATACAGATGCCACCAAACGATATTAGAAAGCTCGCAATTATTGCTTTTAATACAATATTTAAATTTGATAATGATAAATAGTTTAATCCTTGAGTAATTTCAATTAAACCATATACAAATTTAAAATTTTCATCAATTAGAATTATTTTATTAATAATACAAGTTATAATTAAACATGTAGTGATTATACCAAGAATTAAAAATAAAGTATTTACTGTATTATTTATTGATTCGCTAAGTAATAATATTAAAGACTTTTTATCCCTTTTAAATTTAATGCTTTTTTGATTATTTAAATCTTTATTCTTGTTAAAAAATCCAATTAATATGCTACCAAAATAATGACTAATTAAGATTATCAATCCCAATTTTTTATCTTTTAAGAAAGTATAACCTATTGTGCCTATTATAAATATTGGATTTGTAAAATGACAAAATTTCATACATTTTATACAATCATCAATGGTTATTAGTTCATTATCCATTAAATCTTTTAAATATTTACTATTACTTGGTGTTCCACTAATCATGCTCATTATAAAAGCAAAAGAACAATTTTTATTTACTTTAAATACATTGTTCATAATTTTTCCAAATATATCACTTAAATCATCTATAAAATTATAGTTAATTAATATATTAGAAATTAGCATGAAAGGAATTAATGATGGGAAAAGGTTATTTATACATATTGAAAAAGAAAGTCTTATACTTTCCATGATATCTAACGAGTTAAATAAAATTAAAATAATAAACAATAAAAATATTACTATAGAAATAAATTTTTTCATTAGTACAATATATTCCTATATTTGACAATAATTCAATAATTATGTATAATCTAAATTGTTCAGGAGGTTTATATGGAGAAGAAAAGATTAATAATATTGATTTTTATAATAATTATATTTTTAATTCTAATTGTTTTATCAAGCCTTTATTATAAAAATAAATATAAAGTTGTTTTTGAAACAGGAACTAATGAGAGAATATTAACACAATATGTTTCTAAAAATTCAAAGATAGTAGAACCAAAATCTCCAGTAAAAGATGGATATTTATTTGTAGAATGGCAATTAAATGGTGAAAAATATGATTTTAATAGTAAAGTTAATAGCGATATAATTCTTTCGGCCAAATGGATTAAAGAAGTGTATATTACGGTAAATTACGAAACTAACTCTTTATATAATATTGATTCAAAAAAAATTTTAAAAGGTAGCAGTATAGAAAGCTTACCTGAAGCTTATAAAGATGGTTTTGACTTTATTGGATGGTATTTAAATGGAAATATATATAGTAATCAAATAATAAATGATGATGTTACTTTAGTTGCTCAATATAAAAATGATAAAATAAATACAACATATAAAGTAGGGGATAAAGTGTTGATAATAGGCAGTTATTCTGAATCAGCATTTTCTGCAAATTCTAATTATAATAAAGCTATAGGTTGGGAAAGAGAAATAATAGGTATAATAAGTGATTCAAATTATCCATATATTATTGGAAATGAATATGGTGTAACAGGATTTTTTAAAGCTGAATCAATTGAATTAAAATAAAAAATCTAGTCTTTTGAATGGTTACCATTGAGGCACCTTTCATAAAACTAGACAACTATATTAATCTTATTTCATTATCAGTATAAAATGGTTTATTTTTATCTATTCTATCATAAAACATGATTCCATTTAAATGATCTATTTCATGTTGAAATGCAATCGAGAGTTCTTCACGAGCTCTAATTTTTATTTTATTTCCATCAATATCATATCCTTCTACTGTTATTCTAGCATGTCTTTTTATATGGCCTTCAACCTCTCTATTAACACTCAGGCATCCTTCACCAGCTTCAGTAGCAATCATTTCACTTGAATAGCTTGTGATTTTTGGATTTATAACTACATAATTTTCAAATTTACCGTCTTCATATTCATATACGATAACTATAACTCTTTCATTTATGCCAAGTTGAGGGAAAGCAAGTCCCATACCAGGTCTTAAATTATATTTTAAAGCATATTCTTCAATTTGACTATATGTTAATTCTTTAATTATTTGTTCAATTAATTCTTTATATTCTTTTTTTAATGGTAATTTACAATCTAAACTTATTTTTCTTAAATGTGGATCTTTTTCATCTAATATATTTAATTTTTTAAACATAAAATCACTTCCAGCAAGTATTATAACACAAAAATAAATAAAAGTTAAATTTTTGATGCTTTTAAAGTCTATATTCATAATTTGATGAAGTAAAGTAAATGTTGGAAAAATTTCAGAGAAAATACAAGTTATATAATTAATTTGTAT
>CANPYQ010000053.1 GCA_947588865.1 uncultured Bacilli bacterium | reverse complement strand
TGTTAAGTCCGTTTTCTTCTTTCAAAACCTTTTCCATATTTATATCATATTCCAAATTAATCACTCCTTAAAACACTTTTATATACATCTAATAATTTTTTACCAACTTTTTTTATATCTCTATTAAGAGCTACATTATATGCTTTAGAAGTTAAATCAGGTAACTTGCCTTCCAATATTTTTTCTATTTTCTCCTTAAATTCATCTATATTTTTGGCTTTGTATACATTTACACCATCTTCCAACCATCCGTCAAATACTGGTATATCTCTTATTAATGCAGGAATATGTGCACTACATGCTTCAATTATTGGTATCCCTTCTGTTTCCTCTAGTGTAGGAAATAAATATAAATTGCATCCACTATACGCCCCTTTAAGTATTTCAGGTTCAACATATCCCGCAAATATAAGATTATCTAGTTTTGTATTAACAGCTTTTCTTATTTTAATTGGACTTACAGATAAAGGCGAATGCCCAAACCAAATGAACTTATACTGTGGTAATCTTTTTGCAAGTTCTACAAAATCAAGTATACCTTTTCTTTCAATGTACAATCCTACTCCCATGATTATTTTATCATGGGATTTATAACCGTACTTTTTTCTGAATTCTTTACCAAGTTTTTCATTTTTTTTAAAAAATTCAACATCTATTCCATTACTTATATCCGTAATTGGATTTTTAATACCATATCCTTCTAATAAATGTTTTGAATAAGGAGTTGGTGTTAAAATATGATCTCCTAATGTATAACATTTTATTAACCATTTTTTAAATATTGGAGCAATTTGATTTGAAAATATAAAAGAATTTCTAAAATCTTCTTCTGTTGAATGCGCATGATATATAATTTTTTTTCCTTTTTTTTTGGCTTTTTTTGCTAAAAAATAAGATTTTGGGCCATAAAAATTAATGTGTACTATATCGTAGTCATCTTTAGGATTAGTGGTATATTCAATATTATTTTCCTCTAAAGCTCTTATTTGATGTTTTATAGCTTTACCGAGTCCAGATTTCCTAATCATTTTTTCATTTTCTGTATATAATAAAATTTTCATTATATCACCTGATATAAGTATATCATAAAAATAGTTAATAAACAACTTTTACTAAAATTACATCCTCGCCTATTTTTTCAATTTGTTCCCACTTTATAGTGATTTCTTTTTTCGAAGAAAAATAAGAAATAATAAATTTATGCTTTTCAACAATTAATCCTGTCGTTTTTCCAGCATCATCCACATTTATATCTATTATATTACCTATATTTTTTCCATCTATTAGATTAATAACAGATTTGTTTTGTAAATCAGATAATCTCATAGTATCACCAATATATTATATGAAAGAATTAGTTATAATCGCCTATATTTATGTAATATCATTTTTAATATTATTGAGTGCACTCTTTTCTAATCTTGATATTTGAGCTTGAGATATTCCTATTTCATCAGCTAATTCCATTTGCGTTTTGCCAGTAATATATCTTTCAATTATGATATATTTTTCTTTATCATTCAAATTTTTTATTGCTTCTTTTAATGCCACTTTTTCAGTAATAGATCTCATATCAGTATTTTTATCTTCTAACTGATCTGCTAAATAAATTGTATCACCTCCATCATTATAAATAGGCTCAAAAATGCTGATAGTATCTTTCATACTATCAAGGGCGTTACTTACCTCGTATTCTTTTAAACCTAATTTTTGTGCTATATCTTTTATACTAGGTTCTTTATTTAATGAATTAGTAAGTTCTTCTTTTACAAGTAAAGCATGATAGGCAATATCTTTAATACTTCTAGCTACTCTTACACTATTATTATCTCGTAAATATCTTTTTACTTCCCCCAGTATCATTGGAACCGCATATGTTGAAAATTTAACATCAAAACTAAGATCAAAATTATCTATTGCTTTTATTAACCCAATACAACCAACTTGAAATAAATCATCCATATTTTCACATCTATTATTATATTTTTTTAAAATACTTAATACTAATTTCAAATTGCCATTTACTAGTTCTTCCTTGGCAAGTTTGTCACCACTTTTATATCTTTTAAATAAATCTAACATCTCTACATTATTTAAAACCTTCAAATTCGCAGTATTCACGCCACAGATTTCTACTTTATGACGTGCCATAAATTCTCCTTTCTATTATATTATGGCAATTCTTTATTTAATTTAAACACATTGTTTATTATTGCCTATAAAATATAGTAAAGAAGGATTAAACACGTTCATAAAATGTCAATTTTTTTAATCATATTTGTCAATGTAAATTTCATTAATTTGAACTAATATTACCAAAAAACAAGACCAAAAAACAAGACCAAAAAAGCTAGTCAATTAAGACTAACTTTTTATTGTATTAAATATAAATAATCTTCTGTACTTACAATAATAAATATTTTAATAAATACAAAATATTTTCTACAACAATTGTATTTTTATAAACCTTGTTAAAATATCATTTGCGGTTTCAATTGACTCTTTTATATTTTCTTCAGATTCAAGACCTGATAAATCGAAAATTACAGAATCCAAATTGTATATTTGTTCTTGTAAAATAGAACCCGTATTTCCTTCTTGTAACTTTTCTGGAATACTTTCTAGTTTATCTTCTAATTCATCTTTTTTTACTTCTAGAATTTCTAAAATTTCTTTAAGGTCATCAAGAGTTGTTATTTTTGTGTTTTTTTGTAATTCTTTTACCCAATTTACATATTCTGATTTTATTGACATTTTAATCACCAATCAAATTATAACATAGTCTATACTAAATGTAAATAATTTTCTACTACCCAAAATCTATGATTAGCATTCCCATCAAAATCAAGTAAATAGTATCTTCTATTATTATCTATAGCTGTACTTACAATAGTGAATATTTTAGCGAATACAAACTTATCACCTTTTTTAGCATGTACTCTATCACTATCAGCACGTTTAACACCGTTTGAATCTGTTAAGTCTATACAAGCTTCTGGTATTCCGTTATCTTTCCAATCAAAAGCATTTACTCCACCAGCATTTTCATTCTCACGTACTTGATAAATACCATACTTAACTTGTACATCATCTGCTACGTAATATTTATAAGGCGATATAGTTTCTATTTTAACTTTATCTCCTACTTTAAATTTTGATGTAGGATTACCTTGATTAATTTTATTAGCTTCTGAAATTATATAATCTATCTTACTTAATAGATATTGTCCTGGACATTGTGTGTTAGCAAACATAGAATGCCAAGTTAAATTTTTACCTTTAACTAAAGTTCCTAGATTATTTCTTTTTGCTATATCAGCTACCAATCTAATTAAACTATTTAAAGCTCTATCAGATACTAACCAGTTACCACCTGTTGAACTATTTGATGTTTCAATCGTTACTGATTCACAGTTTGAATTCCAATTTGAATTTGCCCAAGCTGTATTATTTTCATCTACATAACTTGCTATTTCTCCATTATTTCCTATTCCATAATGTGCTGAACCTTGTCTATTTGCATCTTGGAATATTCTTCCGCATTGTTCTGCAGAAAGAACACCAGCCATATGATGTATTGTAATAGCTTTTATTTTTTTACCACTTCTACCTACAGTATAATTTCCTGAATATGCGGGTACATTTATTGTTGCTAAACTTGATTTACTCATTTTACTCACCAACTTTCTTTTTATAATTTGAATTTGATATCATTAATACAGAGCCTAAAAACGCATCAAAAGCTGTCATTATTGTTATTACAATATCTGTATTAGCATAATTAAAACATTTTAATACTACACCAACAAATACTGTTAATGCTGGCAAAAATATTTGTGCTATGTATTTTAATATGTCATATATTTTGTTACTCACTTTTACTCACCTCTCATTTCTAGCTACTTATCATCTTGTAATATTACATTTTCACATAATTTTTTTGTATATGAATTATATCCTCTTGCTAAATAATCATCACACACACTTGCTCTTTCAATGACAGGTATGTTATCATTCCATATAATTGATTTCTCCGCCATTTGAATTGTCTTTGCCATTTCGTCGTTTTGATTATCAAAATATTTAAATATTGTCCAAAAACCACCTATTATTGTTATAAACAATGTTATCCATTGCCATGAATTTTTTGTATTATTTAAAAATTTCTTCAACTTGTTTCACCTACCTTTAATTCCTTATTTTGATATTTACCATCTTTGATACCAACTATGCCAAGTTGTGCCATCACTAAATCTTCTTTGATACATTGAACCAGTAGTTATATCTGTAAATCGTTGAATTACCCAATTGCTTCTACTGTTAAATAAGTATCTGCTCTTGAAGAGTTTCCAGAAACATTAATTGTTTTTGAAGCCGTATCAGAATAAATATATAAATATATAATATCGCCTTCAGCTACATCAATTAATATATTTGATGTGCTTGTTGATCTTGATTGGCTCTTTGGAGCAGATCTTGTATAATTTATTGATGAATTATTTTTATATATCATTACATCACCTATATTATCCGAGCTGTTAAAATTTACATTTGCATTTATTTTGATATATGATATATTCGGTCCTATTTTTATTCCACCATTTGAAATTGTAAGTTTTTCTCCAAATGAAGAATATTTTTTTAAATTTAATTTATATATTTGCCATTGTGACGTGTTAGATAAACTATAATCATTTGTTAAAGTTGCAGTCATAATATTAATAGAATTTAAAATTTCACTTAATAATTTTTTATTATGTACTATACCTGAGCTGTCTAAAAGTATTTCATTTTTATATTTTATTCTCTTACTCATTAATTCGCTTAAATGATAATTTTATTTGATTATTATTTATTGATTTTTATAACCGTAAATTATTAAAGGAATACATGCTGTGTTATCTGTTGTTGCTGAATTTTGATTTGCCATTTGTAATGTTGGATTAGTATGAGTAAATTCATAATCCGAAACACGTTTCAATTCCCTAGTCCTTATCCACGAATATCCATATAATTGAGTGGCTGAACAAGTCAAAGCAATGGTATAACCTTTCGGTAATCGTCCTGTTGAGTATGGTCTATATTGTTCGGTAGTTCTTTTAAAGACTACCTCTATTTCATCATAATCAATTCTTGAAAGTGTTAATTTCTCACCATTTGAAACAGCTACATCTGGATTGTTATTCTTCCACAATACAAATCTTTTACTCTCATTTAATATTTCACTTAATAATTTTTTTTCATGTATTACTCCTGAACTATCAATAAAATTATCATTAAATTTAATTCTTCTACTCATTCATAACTATATTAGGCTACTCTTACCCATGCATATATTCCATAATAATATGGATAGTATGGTTCATCATTTCCTGAATAAGTTACTCCCCAATCATCATAAACTGTATTTTGTTCATCAGTTAGATTTTTAGGAATAGCGTGAGTTCTACCACCACCATTTACCGCATAATCACAAAACGCTAATTCTGGTCTATGGCGAGGCAAACTTCCTATTGGTATCTTATGGTCTTTAGATGTTCCACCACATTGTCCAGCTTTTGATGTTACTATTTTAAAATAAGCATCATCTTTAAGCTGTTTCCAAGTACCTAGAAAATGCTCGTTTGGATTTATGTCTATTATGCTAAAATAAACAAATCCTATAGGAAAATATGGTGTTGGGTAATAATTTTCACCTTGAACAGTTAATTGTATTGGTTTACTCAATACAATCACCTAGCCTAACATTTAACCTCCAATCTTTGGAGATTACTTGAGAGGTAGATAGACTTAAATAAGCCTGCCCCCCCCCTACACATTTTTTTACTAATCATAAATTACCACTCCTCTAAAACTTCATATTCTAATATTGGCATTCCACCAACTTGCAACAAACCACCAGCTTTATCATCATAAGCCCCCATTATTCCTACACCATTTTTGGCATAAGCCACATGTGGAACACCAGATGACAAATTTACAGAGAATGTTACACTTGATAATTCATCTTCGATTAAAACTTCTATGTTATATGCATTGTTGATGTTAAATCCCAAACTTTCACTATCGCCCTTTATTTGGGCATTAAATGTAAACTTACCTGTTTCATCAACAGATATAGTTAAATCTTTGTATTCAGACCAATCATTTGCTCCTGCTGTCTTATATCTATATTTTGAATTTTTAATACTATTTATTACTTTACCAAAATCAACTAAATCAACTACACCATCAAATTTCAATGTTACATTTTCTGAAACTCCATTATCTCTTGTAGCTGTTATTGAGTTTTTAACTAAAGGTGTGTATTGTATAATCTTATTCGCATTTTTAGTTACTGGTGTAGAGTTATTACGACTGTCAATCGCATAAACAGTAACTACACCTTTATCTATCTTTTCAACTGTTCCTGAAACACTCCCACTTTCGCTATAAGGAATATCTATATTTTCAAATCTATATTTATTCATAGTTGCTTCTTTTAAAGCAATAGCTTTATTAATTTCAGATATAGTAACTTTTATATTTGAATAATTTAAAATTATATCCTTGTTACTAGAAGCAAGAGCTACTGTTTTAGGATTTATGTCTTCAAAATCAAAATTATTAAATGTAGGATTCCCATTAATTATCGAAAATGTTTTATTTAATTTTGATAAATAAGTATTGCTTCCTATAACTGTTTTTAAGATAAATGTTACTGTTCTTTCATTTGATTGAGTATTTTTTCTTAACAAAGTTCGTTCTTCATCTGTTAAATTAAAAGTGTATCTTGTTCCAGTTTTTGAAACATCTCTATATTTGATATTATCATTGGAACCAGTCAACGAAATACAAGCTTGTAAGGATTTAACTGAATTTCCTGCTGGATTTGAATAAGTTATTGTAGGATTGCTTTCATCATTAAAATTAGGAGCATTAGTTATCTCTGCTTGTCTAGGAATAGATGGAATATTATTTTTAGTAATAGTTCCTGAAGCACTACCACTCATATGGAATGAGTTTGCATATATAGATAATCCTGTATTAGGGAATGAACCATCACTATTATGATTTACTGTTATATCTATCGTACCTAATAAATGATATCCAGGTGAATAAGCATAATATCCACTTGAAATTGTATTTCCGTTCAATTGAAATGTAGAATAATCAGATACTACTTGAGTTCCACCACCATAATAGAAATATCCATATAATCTAATAGTTGATTTATTACTTGCTATATCTTGATTTAATAAAGCCCATGTTCCAATAAATGCTGTACTATAGCTACCACTTACTCTTGCATATTCTGTACCATTCATTACTAATCACCACTTCCTAAATTACTAAACTATCCCACACTTGATTTCCAACTCTTTGTCTTAATATTCCTACTATTTGAGCTTCATTTTTTATTACAGCTTCGTTAGTAGTCATTCCTTTATCGGTAAAATCAGTTATGGTATTATTATTGTTATCGAGTGTTCTTATTCCGTCAGCATCTGCTTTGAATTTTACGTCCACATCAGAAGATGTTATCGTAATTCCTTTTGAAATATTTACTGTATCAGTTGTAGTTTCGTTTTCATTTTGTGAATAAGCTAATTTAACTGTTCCTTTGTTAGCCATTAAATCATAAACTTCAACAGAATTATTTGTATCCGTTTCAAATTCTATTTTTAAATGTCCTGCTGTTACTTCTACTGGAAAAATGATATACTCTTCTGTATCACTATCTTTTTGCCCTGTATAAAATTGTGTTACATTTTCAGAATCCAAATTGTAAGTTCTATCATTTATAGTTACTGTTGCTGTAGCTAAAGAAATTAATTTATGATAATAAAAGCTAATCGCATAGTTTCCATTAGGTACTTCTTGCTCTTGCGATAATTTTCCACTTTGTAACATCATTGAATTCTTAGTTGATGATTGGTCGTTTCTACCTCTAACAACTTGTCCAACCCAAAATTCATAAGGATTAGTTTCTTTATCTTCACTTTCGTTTTTAAACCAAAGCCCAGTATTTCTAAATACGTTGTTTCCTCCAGCTTCACTAAATGTGTTTGTAACACCCGTTTCTGCTGTTTGTACAATTTCATTTACCATAGTTCTGTCATAATAGTTGTTATTCAAATCATCTCTTATTTCTTCTGTTGTAGTTGTTAAAGAACGTATTTCACCATCTTGCTTATTTACTTGGATTTCCGTATTTCTTAATTTTTCTTTTAATTCT
>CANPYQ010000052.1 GCA_947588865.1 uncultured Bacilli bacterium | reverse complement strand
ATTCTATACTGGAATTTGATGTAAGACTAAATTCTACATTAATATATTGAAACTGGATTTTACTTTTTCATTTTACGAAAAATTAATCAAGAATATGAAAGTTAAAAATTGTATTGACATTGGGTGTAATTATAAGATATAATTAATATGAAAGGTTTTCAATCATATTATAGAGTGTAGTAGAAAGAAGGAGTAAAATGGAAGAAAAAAAGTCTAATAAAAACAAAATTATCTTGATTTCAACGATAATTGGAATAATTGCACTGCTAGTGGTATTCTTACTATTAAGTAGTTGTTCAAAAAATGAATATGAAGTAACTTTTGTTAATGACATTGATAAAAGTGAAATAAACGTTGTGAAAGTAAAGAAAAATGAAAAGGTAAAAAGGCCTAGTGATCCAAAGGAAGAAGGATATATCTTTGATGACTGGTATTATAATGATAGTATTTATGACTTTAATACTAATGTTACTAAAGATATGGAGATAGTTGCCAAATTTATAAAAATTGATGGAATTGCTTTGGAGAACTCTAATTTAGTTTTAGAAGTTGGTGAAACTAAAAATGTAGAGATAAAAGCTTTACCGAAGGGGGTATCTTTAAGTGATTTGATTTGGGAGTCAAGTGACAACGAGATATTATCTATAGATAAAAATGGTAATATTAAAGCTTTAAAAGAAGGCGAAGTAACTGTAACAGTAAAAAGCAAAGATGGTAAATATAAAACAAGTTGTAAAGTAAAAATAACTAAAGATAAAGTTGCAGTTAAAGGTGTAAGCATAGTTGGTGAAAATACTGTTAATGTAGGAAACAGTATAAAATTAATAGCTAAATTAAATCCAGATAATGCGACGGATACATCTGTTACTTGGAAGAGTAGCAATAATAGTATAGCTACAGTAGATCAAAATGGTAATGTCAAAGGGCTTAAAGCAGGAGAAGTAACAATTACAGTTACTACAAATGATGGAAGCAAAACTGCTACACATAAAGTAACAGTTAAAGCTAAAGCATCTAATTCATCATCAAATAAGCCATCTAGTGAACAAAAACCAAATAATCCAAGTAATCCAAGTAGTCCAAGCAAACCAGAGCCACCAAAAACTTATCCAGTTGAGGGTGTTACTATAACTGGACCTAATAGTGTAAATGTTGGTGGGACAATAACATTAACAGCAAATATAACTCCAAGTAACGCAACTAATAAAAATGTTAGATGGCAAAGTAGTAATGATGGTACAGCTACAGTAGATCAAAGTGGTCATGTAACAGGTGTTAATGATGGAGAGGTAATTATAACAGCGACTACATCAAATGGAAAGAATGCGACATATAAAGTAACTGTAAAATCTGATTATGTAATAACATTTACAGAAATAAAACAGGATGTAACGGGTTCAGTAATGCAATATTCGTTTGCGGTAACAAGAAATGGTGTAAACTTGGATAATTTAAAAGCTATATCATTTAATGCAGTAAAAAGTGGAACCCCAAGAACTGTGTTAAAAGGAAATTTAATAGCTGCTGAAGATATAGTATATGAAGGCAACAAATTAACAACGGCAACTATAATATTAACAGATAGTAGTAAAGTTACAAGTAATATAACATTGGTATATAAATAGTATGGAGGGAGTAAAAAATGAAAAAGAATATAAAAGTGTTTGCTTTTGCAGTATTAACATTCTTTATGGTATCTGTACCAGTACTAGCAAGAGAATTAACACTAACGGAATTAGGAAAAGAAATAGATAACAGAGTACCGGGTGCATATTCAGCATATATCATAGGTAATTATGTGTTTACTTCAAATCATAAATTAACAACACAAGATTTAATGCTTGCATCTAGGACTATAAAATTAACAGATGCTGATGGTTCTATAGATACAACACCATCGTATCAAAAAATGTCTATTCAAAGAATAACAAAAAAATCTGATGAAAATGCAGACCCAATAGGATGGGAAGTAGATAGCAATTCATTGGGAGAAACAGAATTAAAATTAGATGAAGATAATAAAATAGATATAAAATATATTGATTATGATTTTGTTAAAATTCCAACAGAAGCAAGTATTGGAAAGGATTTTTCTGGAGAACATGCTGAGACTTACAAGGACTTAATAGAAACTACCTATGGATTTACAGGAGGTAATGCACAAAATACAGAAGACTTAAATCTTGAGTCAATAGAAGCTAATAATTATAAATTAACAGGACTTTTAAAGAAAGTTGATAGTTTAAGCCCAGGTGTATTTACTGGAGAAGATTTAACAGGTTATTATTTCTCATTTTTTGCTGAGTTTAATGATAAAACTTTAGTTAATGATAATAGTGTAATTACAGTTAAAGCTATTACTAAAGATGGTGAAGCAAAAGATGCTGGAACAGTGTTTAAAAGGAATTCATTTGATAGTGAAAGTGGTATAGCATTACTATATGCTTATAAACCTGCTTCAGAATATCAAGTAATAGAAGTAACACTTGATTATGATGGAGAAGGGGATATTTATACTCCAATCGTTTATACAATAGATTTATCTGAACTTAAGGTACCTACGCTTTCAAATGCAAATTTTTCGAATGTAATACCACAACTAGACTTAACAACTTTTGAAAGTTGGAATTATACAATGCCAGATACTGTAATTTATAATCCAACTGATAATGGTTTAAAATTAACAGGTTATTTAGCTTCTCAAGAAATAAATAATGATTTAGCTAAATTCAGTGAAGAAGATAATACTGGATATTATGTACTAGTAAATATTAATTCTTCAGATTTTATTCCAGGAAAAACTACAATTAAAATGAAAAAAGGTAAGGGCACTGAAAAATTAATTAAAGACGAGATAGATAAAACCGGAGCAACTGTTTTAATTGCTTTATCAACAGAAACATCAAATGAAGATAAGGTTATCAGTGTCGTAGTGGATTTAGATGGTGATGAGTCAGACGAATATCTACCAAGAGAATATGAGATTAATTGGAAAGAATTGGCTTTAGAAAAATCTACAGAACTAACAATTTCAAATAACTTCAATGATAGAAGAGAATTAGATACAGTTATAAAAGATAATCTTAAAGTTGAAAATTGGTCTAAAGAATCAATTAAAAAAGTTTATGTTCAACAAGTTAAAGATAAAGTAACAGTTACTGGCGTTTTACCTAAAATAAATAATTTAACTGGAGCTGGTTTTACTTCAGAAGAATTAACTGGATATTATTTACCTTTAGTTATAAGTTTAGAGGAAAATCCTAAAGAGCAAACAACAATTACAGTCCCTTGTAGAACTTGTGAAAATGGTATAAAGACATATACTGGAACGACTATTTTTGATAATGATAAAGAAATTCTTTTGTTCGAATCATTAAGAGAATTAAATGATTCATTTGAAATTATAGTAGATTTAGATGGGGAAGCTAATGATTATGCACCAAATAAGATTACAGTAGACTACTCAGGATTAACTTTACAAAAAGAAACTACAATTGAAGATACTGATGTTGAAGCAACTGTTCCAGAAGGATCTGATAAGGATTACTTCATTAATAATTATGGTTATAAATTTGAGAACGTACCTTTAACTGTTGAAAGAGAAGGTAATACTTTTAAAATTTCAGGCAAGGTACATGAACAAGAAATTGGAAAAAATGTTTTCAATGAAGAAGAAGAAACTAATTTCTATTTACCATATAATGTTAACCCTACTGGTGCTATAAAAGGAAAAACAACTGTGACAAGACCAATCAATCAAGGTAAAGACAATGCAACATCTACAATTAATGATGACTATGGTTTAAGTGTTTTATTTTCAATTAATCCTGACAAAATGAAGAAATGTAAGGAAGAGTCTGAAAGTTGTCAATTTAAGTTTACTATTGATTTAGATGGTAATGATGATGAATATATGCCAGCTGAATACACAATAGATTATTCAGGTATAGATTTAATCAAATATATTAAAGCTACATTTGAATTACCTAAAGGGGATAAAAAAGAAGTAAAATTATATTCTGGAGAATCCGTAAAAGCTGAAGATATTATAACACCAGAATATGATAAATATCATGAATTTATAAAATGGACTAAAAATGGTGAAGAATTTACGGTTGGTGAGACAGTATTAACTGAGGATGCAACTATCAAACCTAATTGGAAAATTAAAGATAAAGATTATGTTCAAGATAAGATAGATGCAATTAATAGTGATGATTACAGTGTTACTCTTAGTGAAGATAATGCAATTAATTATGAATTAAAGAAAAATGATCTTGAAACTAATGTTTTAAATGGTATTTTAAAACCAATCATAAAAGAAATATTAAGTACAAATGAAATTGAAAAAGTAACCCTTACTTTATTAGAAGGTAGTCCAGTAGAATTTTCTAAACAAGATGAAAGTGACATTCAATCTAATTTAACTACTTTATTAAATGGCAAGACTGATTTAGATGAATTAATTGATAAAAATATTCAAATATCAATTACTAAAGAATCTGATGCTTTAGTAGAATTTACTAATACTAACGCATATAAAATAAACTTTACAGCTAAATATCGTGAAGTTGGAAGTGATGAAGGACTAGATTCTGTAATTGAATTGATAAATTCTAATAATAATATAAATACTATAATTGTTACTCAAAACTTTGATGTTAAAACACAAAAGAACTTATCTAAGTCAATAGAAATAAAAGGTAAAACTAAAGATATTACTTTAACAGGAAATAGTTTAGATTCAATCTTTAATGTAACTGCTGGTAATGTTGTAATTAAAGATTTGAAATTGGAAGGAGCAACTAGTGCAATTAAGGTTCAAAATGGAGCTGCTTTAACTATTGATAAAGTTCAATTTACTACTAATAAAGGAGCAGCTATTGATGTTGATGGTGGGTCTTTAATCGGTACAAATTTAACTTATAATGGTGAAAAATATGACTATCCTTTAGTTAAAGCTAAAAATGGTTCAACTATAAATGTAATTGCTGGTGAGAGTAGTTTAAAACCTACTAAGAAGGAAAAAATTAATGAATATGTAAGAGAAGTTCCTCTTACAAAAAATGAAATTGGTGAGACAAAAGTTGAAGATACTGATTATAATTTACAATATACGAACTATTATTTAGATAGCAAAGTTGCTGATAGATGGATTAAAATGACCTTTGTATCTGATAGATCTGTTACATCTTTCCCTGCTAAATATATATTATATTTTGATAAAGAAAAAGATTATGGAAATTATGCTCCAGAGCCAGATTCTAATATTGAAGGATTTACTCATGTAAGTGGTAAAGTTATAGAACATAAATTATCTGGTTGGAAGTGTACTAATCCAGAACATTCATTCCATAAAACAGGCGAAATAACTATACCAACGGAAGAGGTAACATATTATGCTGATTATACAGCAGTATATAAATCTGGTGTCAAAAAAGTAAATGAAGAAGGTGCTTTAAGAACTGCAATTAGTGAAGCAAATGGAACAACTAAAGATCCTACTGTAATTGTTCTTGAAAATGATATTGCTCTTACAAGTATTCTTGATATTAATAAGGATAATATAGTATTTACAGGAGTTGCTTCTAACTCTAAAGAAATAAACGGTGGAATAAAAGGACAAATTAAAGTTTCTGCAAATAATATTACATTTGAAAAGATAAACGTTACGGGAAGTGATGAATTATCTAATAGAAACCTTGTTGAGGTTCTTGGTTCTAACTTTAGGTCAGACCATGTAGTTTATAGAGCTGGTGAAGGAAAGTATACAAATATGTTAAACTTCAATACTGATGATGTACCAGTTGAAACAATATTGTATTTTAATAATTTCAATTTAAAAAATGCTCAAGTTGGTATTAATTTTGATAATCAAGTTAAAGGAAATACAGATTCTGAAAGAGACGGTATTACTATAATTGGTAATGACTTTGATGATTCAAATGAGGAAGTAACATTTATCAAAATGAAAAATATTACACCTAATACAACTTTAAAAATTGCTCAATCTAGTATTATGATGGGAAATGAAAATACTTATTTATTACAATTAGATGCTAGTGAAGAAGTTGAAAATTTCCACTTCACTAATATATGGTTCTCTAAAAGTACAGTGAGTGATGATAACAAAAAGATAAAAATTAAAATTAACACTGATGAACACCAAGATGCTTCTAATATGACATTTAAAATTCCAACGTCTTATGGAACATCTAAAATAAAAATAGATTACACAAACAATAAAACAAATGAGGCTAATATTGAATTAGTTTAAATAATATAAGGTGTGGAAATCACACCTTATATTAAGTTTAAATTTTAGGAGGTTTTTATGAAAAAAATAACCTATATAATTTTATCTCTTTTTGTTTTGTTTCCTATGGCTTGTCACGCTGCTGTTGCAACAACAAGTGGAGAAAGGGAATTAAATGTTTATTTGTTTACATTAAATGAATGTGATAAATGTGAAGATGTAAAAAAATATATAGAAGCAAAGCATGATAAAAACAATAGAATTATATTAAATGAAATAAATGTAAATGAAAAAGAAGAGGTTTATGAAAAAGCAAAAGAAATATTAAAATTTAAATCTGATAATTATCCTCTTGTAATAATCGGAACTGACTATTTTATTGGTTATGATAATAAAAAATTAGATAGTGCTATTAAAAGTTATTTAAACAATGAAGATTATTGCAATTTAGTTTATAGAATTGAAAACAATAAAGATATAAGTAATTGTTTAGAAATTAATAAAGATATTTATAAAAGTACAAATAGTAATTTATTATTAAGTATTGTTTTATTGGTTGCAATCGGTTTAATAATTGGAATAACTAGCTTTATTATAATAAAAAGAAAAGTGAAATAAAATTCACTTTTTTAAATATTTTTTTACGAAATATAAATCAAAAAATGTAACAAAAATAATATTAATACTAGTTGCTATTAAAAGGCTCCAAAGTCCTATTTTAAGATAAGAAAATATAAATAAACTAATTGTTCTTATAATCATTCCAATTAATGTTCCAATCATTGATATACGTGCTTTATTCATAGCTTGTAAAGTGCTTGATATTGGAGATTGAATATAATGTAGTAAACATATAGGAGCGATTACTTTAATATACATTATACCTTTATTAGTTTTAAATAAAAATTTTAATAATATATCTGGAAATATTTCAAATATGATAGTTGCAGGTATTCCAATTAAAAGTGAAAAAAATATTGCTTGTTTCACTTTTCTCTTTATATAAAAGTATTTTTTATTTGCGAAGTTTTTTGATACTATTGGTATAAGTGCTTGTGATATAGCTGCTGTAAAAAATGAAGGTAACAGTACTAGTTGCATAACATACCCATTAATAACTCCATATTCATTTATAATGAAATTATTAGAATAACCAATACATGTTAAAACATAAGTAATTATAATAGGTTCTAAAAAGTATCCTATTGATCCTATTAATCTACTGCCGGTAGTTGGGATTGCAATTTTAAGTAAGCTTTTTGTATTCTTCTTATTAGGTATTAAGTCTTTTTTATTGCATTTAAAATTAGGTATTAAAAATAAAAATATTATTATACTAGAAAGTTCACAAAAAATATTAGATATTATTACAAATGCAACAGCATATTCTATGCCTTTGACAATAAAAAATGGTATTCCAATTATTATAAATATAAGCTTAACTAAGTCTTCTATAATATTTGTGATTACATGTGGGTACATTCTAGACTTAGCAAAAAAGTAACTTCTAAGACAGTTGGATATAGTTATAAATGGTAGTACAAATCCAATAGAAGTTAAACCAAAAGAAAGTTTAGAATTATTGAGTAGATTTACACTCAAAAATGTAGAAGATGTAATTAAAAAAATTAAAATAATTATATCTATAGAAATTGATATAATAATTGCAGTAGAAATTAGATTTTTTGTATTATATTTTTCATTTGCGATTAAAACATTAAGCGCAGTAGGCAGTCCCAATTGAGCTAAACTATTGAGTAACATAAATGTAGGCATAATCATTGAATAAAGACCAATTCCTTCTGTACCGATTAATCTAGTTAATATTATTTTTATAATCATGCCTAGTATTTTAGTAAAAAAGCCACCTACAATTAATATAATAGTAGATTTAATAAATTTATTTTTCATAGTACAAGTTTATTCACTATATTTTTAAAAAATACAAAAATCGATAGGTGTTATGTAAAATTGACAAAAATTTGAAGATACTAAATGCATATTTTATATTACTATTAATTATAATATAATAGCAATTATAAGAGAAATAAAAATCTACATTATAGTTTACTTAATTTTAAGTAAAAATTCATATTTAGAATT
>CANPYQ010000051.1 GCA_947588865.1 uncultured Bacilli bacterium | reverse complement strand
TTAGCAATAATAGCACTTATTGCAACACCAATAATATTAAATATAATAGAAGATACAAAAAAAGAAAGTAATAAAAGGAGCAAAGAATTATACTTGGATGCAGTTAATCAAGCAATAGCACGAAAAAACTTAAATACGGAATTAAGCCCAACTAGTTGTGAAGTACAATCTGATGGGAATTTGTTGTGTGGAGAAACAAATGTAAAAGTTGAAACAGATGGAGAAAGGCCATGCAAAGGAGAGATTATTTTTAAAAAAGGTAAAATAGATTCAGAAACAATACAATTTTGTGAGGACAATAGTGAAACGACTCAAAAAAGTATATGTAAATTAATTTCAAAATCAGGTAGTTTAGAATATAATTATGGAGATGAATATATGTGTGATCCAGGAGATGGGGAGATAAGAACATTTTATTTACTAGAAGACGGTGATACATCTGGATTAACAAAAGTAACAGAAGAAACATTAGGGTCTGATGAATATGCTAATTTAGGAACAGCAGGTGTAGGAGAAGTATCACTTATAATGGAAAGAAATATTGATAACATGGCTATTTGGATAACGCAAGAAGATTATGAAAATGCAGGTGGGACATCGAGTATGCCTGATAATTCAAAAGGCCCTTTAACAGCATTAGCTAAACTTAAAAATCTTACATTCGGTTGGAATAGAGTTCAAGTTTATTTACCAACTTATAACCAAATAATATCCGCAGAAATTGATGATGCAGGTTCTTTACCATTATGGTTATATAATTATACTTTTGATCCAGAAAATTTAGGAACTATGGGTCCTGATGAATGTTACATGACTTATTCTGCTTCTTCGTTTAATTCTAATTATATATGGTATGTACATTATAGGGGATATATAGCATCTGTGGGTGACATAGCCTATGACTTAAATGATATCGTCTATTCTTATTATGGAATTCGCCCAGTTATAACAATTTCAAAATCTCAACTTGATCAAGGTTAATAACTTATAAAAAATAAATGGAATATTTGTGTATAATAAAACTATAGCTTATTTGGATATTGTTATATAAACGATTAAGATGGTTTAATACTATCTTTTTTTGTTTAAATTTACTGTGTTTAATTTACATTTTAAAACATAAATAGTATAATTATATTGGTGATATGATGAATATTGAAGATATAGAAATAAAAAAAGAATTAAAAATTGTATTTATGGGTACTCCTTCATTTAGTGTTCCTATTTTAGATTCACTTATTAAAAATTATAATATTAAAGCTGTGGTAACACAGCCAGATAAACAAGTAGGTAGAAATGGGAAAATAGCTAAACCACCTGTAAAAATACTTGCAGAACAATATAATATATTAGTTATTCAATTAAATAAATTAAAAGAAGAGTATCAGGAGATTATAGATTTAGATCCAGATTTAATAGTTACCTGTGCATATGGTCAAATATTACCTGTGGAACTTTTAGATTACCCAAGGCTAGGGTGTATTAATGTACATGCATCACTGTTGCCAAAATTAAGGGGTGGTGCACCCATTCATAGGGCAATAATGAATGGAAATATTAAGACAGGTATAACAATTATGTATATGGCTCCAGGTATGGATGATGGTGATATTATAGCTCAAAGAGAAATAGAAATATTAAATACAGATACAGCTAGTACACTTCATGATAAATTAAGTAAACTTGGTAGTAAATTGTTAATTGAAACTTTACCTAGTATAATTGATGGTACTAATGAAAGAATTAAACAAAACGAAGATGAAGTTACTTTTGCTCCTATTATTAAACCACAAGATGAGAAAATAGATTTTAATAAAACTACCAAAGAAATATATAATCAAATAAGAGGTCTTAATAGTTTTCCAGGTGCTTATTTTATTTTAGATGGTAAACGATTTAAAGTATGGGAATCCATAGAGGGTAATGAGTATTTTTCACAAAATATAAATGGTGAAATAGTAAAAATATATAAAGAAGGAATAGGTGTTAAAACGAGCAATGGAATTATAATATTAACAATCATTCAACCAGAAGGGAGACCTAAAATGAGGGCTTCTGACTATTTAAATGGGTTAAGAGAATCATTAATAGGTAAGTTAATAGATTAGGAGTACTTATGAATATTCTAAGAAGTATTAAAAAAAATTTAAGCGATCCGAAAAAACGTTCATTAACTCTTTTGATTATATATATATTATTTTTTATATTTGTTTTCGTTGTTTTAAATTCTTCTTCAAATTCTTCAACTAATAATGATGCAGAAACTCATACATTATCAATTTTCGATAATTATAAAAATATGAATAGTTATCAATATAAAATAATATATACAACGAATAATACGGTTGATATAGTTGAAGGGACTTATTATAATAAAACATCATTATTAAAATTTAACAATAATAGATATTATTTAGAAAATGATTTATTATATATTATAGATAATGATTATTATTATTTATCAAGCATACAATATAATATAAATAAATTATTAAATACAAATTTTTATAATATAATAAGTAGTGCAAAAGAAGAATCAAGTACAACTTTTACTGATGGTGTTAAGAAGACTAATTATAAAGTAAATTCTAATGAATTTTACAATTATTATTTTGATCTAGATTCAGCTTATGAAGGTAGTATTGATATTAGCACCACTAGTAAAGATAATTATATAACTAATATATCAATAGATTTAACTAATTTAAATATAGATTTAACTAATATACAAATAGAATATAGTAATATTAATAATATAAATAGTTTAGAATTTAATAAAGAAAATTTAATATATAGAGAGTAGGTATTTATGATAAATATTAAATCTGATTCAAGGAAAGTTAAAAAAGGAGATATATTTGTTGCACTTAAAGGTATTAGTAGTGATGGTGATAAATATATAGATAACGCGATAGAAAATGGTGCTTCAAAAATTGTTGTAGATAATGATTTAAAATATGAAATAGATACGATTAAAGTGAGGGACACTAGACTTTATTTAACTAATTACTTAAAAGAAAATTATAATAAATATTTAGAAGAGATGACTATAATTGGTATTACGGGAACAAATGGAAAAACAACAACCTGTTTTATAATATACCAAGCTTTAAACAAACTTGGAATTAAATGTTCATATATTGGAACAATAGGGTTTTATATGGATAAAAAAATTTCAAATTTACCTAATACTAGTCCTGATGTATGTGATATTTATGATATGATAATAAGATCATATGAAAATGGGTACAAAACTATAGTTATGGAGGTAAGTAGTCACGGATTATCTACAGGAAGATTCGAAAATATAAAATTTAATTATGCACTATTTACAAATCTCACACAAGATCATTTAGATTTTCATAAAACTATGAAAAATTATGCGCTAGCTAAACAAAAATTATTTTATAAATTAAAAGATAATGGTAAAAGTATTATAAATGTTGATGATAAATATAAAGATTACTTTAAAATAGGTAATTACTTAGAATATGGTTTTAGTGCGAAGGATTATAAAATTGAACAATATAATTTGGGATATAAAACGAATTTTATTCTTAATATAAAAGGAGAAGAATATAATTTTAGTTCTAATTTGATAGGTAAATATAATATATATAATTTAGTTTGTGCGATAGCTGTATTAAGGGAGATGGGTATAGATATTTCTAAATTAGTAGAAATTTCAAGTATACTGAAATGCCCACCAGGAAGAATGGAAATAATAAACCATAATAGCAATTTGATCGTAATAGATTATGCACATACACCAGATGCAATGGAAAACATTTATAGTACTGTAAATGAAATTAAAAATGGAAATGTTTATACAGTATTTGGATGTACTGGAGATAGGGATAGGACTAAAAGACCTAAAATGATGAATCTTGCTTTAAACAATAGTAAATATGTTATAGTCACTAGTGATGATTTGCACGATGAAGATTTTGAACATATTTTAACTGATATGTTAAAGGGTATTAATAAAACGAATTATGAAGTTATTCCTGATAGGGGAAAAGCTATAGAAAAGGCAATAGATTTGCTTGATGATAAGGACATATTATTGATACTTGGTAAGGGTCATGAAGAGGTTATAATAATTAAAGATAAAAAAATACCTTTTAATGATAGAAAAAAAGTAGAAGAGTATTTAAATAAATATATAAATATATAGTTAAAACACCAATAAATATATTATTCATAAAATATATTGAGGTGTTTTTTATGAATATAAAAATAGATTCTAGAAAAGTTTTACCTGGAGACACTTTTATCGCTATTAAAGAATTTAACGGCGATGGACATAAATATATAATGGATGCAATAAAAAAAGGTGCAACTACTGTTGTAGTTGAAAATGGTGAATATAGTGTAAATACAATTGTAGTTGATGATACAAAAAAATATTTAGAAGAATATTTAAAAAATAATTATTATGATGAGATAAAAAAATTAAAGTTAATAGGTATAACGGGTACAAACGGGAAAACAACTACTTCTTTTTTAATATATCAAGCTTTAAATCAAATAAAAATAAAATGTGCTTATATAGGAACCATTGGATTTTATATAGATAAAGAAAGAAGAAAGACTAATAACACAACTCCTAATTTATATGAATTATATAATATGTTACTTGAGTGTATAGAAAAAGATATAGAATATGTTGTAATGGAAGTAAGTAGTCAGGGTATTGCTATGGGAAGAGTTAATACTTTATTATTTAATTATGTAGTATTTACTAATTTAACACAAGATCATTTAGATTATCATAAAAGTATGAAAGATTATGTATTAGAAAAACAAAAATTGTTTAAAATGACTAATGATAGTTATGCGATTATAAATAGTGATGATAATTATAAAAATTATTTTTTGCTCGATAATAAGAATATTACTTATGGAAAAACTAGTAATGATTTTAAAATATCAAATATAAATTCTACTTTAGATGGTTCTAGTTTTACATTAAATAATGAAGAATATTTTACTAAATTAATAGGAGAGTATAATATATATAATGTTAGTATAGTTATAATATTACTAAAATTATTAAAAATAAAAAATATAAAGGATGTGATTAGTAGTTTAGACTCACCAAATGGTAGAATGGATATAGTTAAATATAATAATAGTAATATTATAATAGATTATGCACATACACCAGATGCAGTAGAAAAAATAATAAATTCTGTATCAAAAATTAAACATAATAAAATAATAACACTAGTAGGTTGTGGAGGTAATAGGGATAGAACAAAAAGAAGTATTATGGGAGATATTGCAACAAAATATTCAGATTTCGTTATTTTTACAAGTGATAATCCAAGATTTGAAAAGCCTAAAAACATACTTAAAGATATGACTTGTAAACTTTACAAAAAAAATTATAAAATTATTGTAAATAGAAAAAAAGCAATAAAAAATGCTATACAAATGTTATCAAATAATGATATACTATTATTGCTTGGAAAAGGACATGAAGATTATCAAGTTATAAAGAATAAGATCATTCCTTTTAGTGACAAAGATGTTGTATTAAAATATATAAGGAGATGATACAGTGTATCAATTAACTAGAGGAGTACTTGCATTGATGATTGGATTTGTAATTTCAATATTAGCGGGGATAATATTAGTACCATTATTAAAAAAAATAAAAGCAAGTCAAACACTTAGTACCTATTTAGAAAAAAAACATAAACAAAAAGAAGGAACACCGACAATGGGTGGATTAATATTTATAATACCTACAATTGTTTCTGTTATAATTTTACTTCTATGGAATAAAATAGAATTCTCATCAAATTTATTTATAGTTATGTTTGTGTTTTTAAGTTATGCTCTTCTAGGTTTTATTGATGATTTGTTAATAATTAAAAGAAAAAATAATGTTGGGCTTACAGAAATTCAAAAATTATTAGGACAAATATTAATAGCAATAATATTCTTTTTTATCTATATGAAAAGTGGAGCTAAACCAATTATTGAAGTTTATACTTTAGGAATAGAAATAAATTTAGGATGGTTTTATGGCATATTTTTACTTTTTATGCTTGTAGCAAGTTCAAATGCTGTTAATATTACGGATGGGCTTGATGGACTTGCGGGAGGACTTTCATTAATTGCATTTTTGACTTTCGCTCTTATTAGTGCGAATTCGCCGGCAATAGAAGGAACTTCTGATATATCTGTTTTTTGTTTTGTGCTAGTTGGTTGTATACTAGGATTTCTTGCATTCAATTCAAGACCTGCTAAAGTATTTATGGGAGATACTGGTAGTTTATCATTAGGTGCTACACTAGCAACAATTGCTATAATAACTAAACATGAATTAACTTTTATAGTTGTTTCTGGTGTGTTTGTATTTGAAACTTTAGTTTGTTTGATACAAATAATTAGTATGGTATATTTTCATAAAAAAGTTTTCTTAATGACCCCTTTTCATCATCATTTGGAAAAACTTGGATGGAATGAAAGAGATATAGTTATTGCTTTTTGGTGTGTAGGGTTGATATTAAGTATGATAGCTATAGTATTTGGAGTATGGTATTAACATACTGTATTAGTGTGACATGGTGATACTATGAAAAAAATTTTTCTTATATTGTTTATTCTAATTGTTAGTATTTTAGCTTATTTTTATTTTTTTTATAGAAATGAGAGTTTAATAAGTTTACTTGAAACTACGGAAGAGGAAGAATTCTACATAGATAATTATTCTATATTTGGACAGCATTTAAATATTAGTGGTTGTATAGACGAGGTTATAGATAATGATTTATCCTTAGTTTTAAAGAATGAAGAAGAAGATATAGTTCTTGGCGGTAATTTCTATAAGAATGAAAATAGAACTTGTTTTAAAATAAGTGATAAAATTAATGATGGAATTTTTCTAGATGATTTGAAGATAGGGAGTTATTTGCTTTTAGTTAGAGAAAATGATAATGAAAATTTAAAATATTATACTTTACAAAATAAAACAAAATATGAAAATTTAGAATATTATACGGTTACTAGAAATGATAAAAATAATAAAATTAATATAATATTTGATATTAGTAAAGAAAAAAATTATGTAGAATTTAAGATAGAAGAGGAAAAATTAAAAGACGATGTATATGATATAGTAATAGATCCTGGACATGGTGGAAAGGATGTTGGGTCAAGTGGAACACTTGATGGTACGACATATTACGAATCAGATTTGACTTTAGATATAGCCTTATCATTGAAAGAAAAACTGGAAAGATTAGGTTTAAAAGTTAAGTTAACCCGTGAAGATGACACATATCTCGAACCATATGGAGATGGTGGCAGAGCACTGTTACCAAATTATTACAAATCTAAATATAGTATATCTCTTCATCTTAATAGTGCTTATGGGAATATGAATTATGGTGGAGTGGAGGTATATACTCCGAATGATATTAATTATGATTTTTCAATAATTTTAGCTAATAATGTGGCTGAAATTGTTGGATACTCTAAAAAAGGAACTGATAAAATATCTAATGGTGTATATTACACATATTTTACAAAACAAGATATAGAAAATTCGAATAGTGAAATGTTAGAAAAAAATATGAAACCATATGATATAAAGGAAAACTCTCCTTATATGTATATGATAAGAGAAGTAGGTGGGATTAATACTGGTGCTTATATTGATGGGAGAAATGATTACTATGGTTTAAATAACTATTATAATTCAAATATTACAGCAGAGCCTTATTTAATTGAAATGGCTTATATAAATTATAATAAAGATTTAAATAAACTTATAAAAGATAAAGAAGATTTTGCCGAAGCAATATGTGATTCAATAAGTGAATATTTAAATATTTCATAAAAACTACACAATTTAAACAATTTTTAAACACATTAAAATTATATAATTAAAAAGCAAGGTTGAAATACCTTGATAAACACTCCTTACTACAATAGAAACTCTTTTAAAGAGTTTTTATTATATAATAGGATTTTCAACATCTACGATATTTTCAGTTTCAGATAATCCAACTACATATAAAGCAATAATTCCTGATACGATTACAAGAACAGATGCTATTATTTGGAGAATATATGCTTTTAAATCTTCCTTTTCCTCCTTTGAAATTTTATAAAGAACAAAGTTAACATATAAGAATATGAATGATAATATTAGGATAAGTATTCTATTGAATAAAGTAACATTAAATAGTTGTTTAGAATTCAAATGAGTTTCTTTATTTTCTAAATCAAGTTTTTGATTATAAGTAATAATAATAGAAATAACCGAAGATATAAGTGCAATTATAAGTGCCCATAATTGGATATTAATTGCTCTTATTTCATCTTTTTTATGCTTGGGATTTTTGTAATTCACATAATCACCAATTAATTATATGTATAAAAAAAATAAGAAATATTATTTATTTCTTAATCTATATAAATTAATTGATGGTCTATTAAATAATCTAAATTTATATTGACTTG
>CANPYQ010000050.1 GCA_947588865.1 uncultured Bacilli bacterium | reverse complement strand
TTTTTGCTTTTTCTCCCATTTTCTCTTACATTTATCATTTTTATTAGTTAATATGACATTTACTTTTCATTTAACCAGATGTTATTATTTTTTACACTTTACAGTACAAATTAAATAACGATTTGTTAAATAAAATATTTGCTATAAAATAAATATATATTGTATATAATATAGGATATGAAATTCATCCGTTAAGTAAACCTTTTACAAAAATATATATTATAATTAATGTTGAATTTATTTTTTTACTTTACATTTCTTAAATTACCGAGCAATACTTCTAGTTTAGAATTTGTATCTACTTTACTCAATGATGGTATACTTTGACTAACAACATAACCATAACCCTCAAATTTATATTCTAAATTCATAAATTCACATAATTTAATTACATCATATCTTGACCAATTACTTATATCAGGCATGATAAAATTCATACTATTAGTAAGCAAAAACACCTTATCCTTTTGTACTATAACAGTACCTTTTGACGGGTATTGTTTAATAATTTTATTGCCATCTCCTATTATAATTGGGGTTATATTGTTATTTTCTAATTCCTGCTTTACATTATTTACATCTTTATTTATATAAGATTGTAATTTATATGAAATGTCTTCAGTATTTGTTTTATCTTCGCTAAACATTCCTTTATATTTGGAAATATTTTTTACAAGTTCTTTAACTGGGCCAGGTAAAGCAGAATTTGCATCATGACTAGGTTTTTTTAATGCTGCATATATAATTATTTTAGGATCTTTTTTAGGATACATTAAAGCTATCGAAACTATATAATTATTACTGCCAGATAAATAAGCACCATTTTCAAATATTTGGGCAGTACCTGTCTTACCAATTAAATCATATCCTTCTAAATAATACTTGCCTCCTGTTGGGCTTTCTGGAGATATTACGCTTTCCATTAAATCTTTTATCTTAGATATAGTAGTATCACTTACTAATTTATCACTTTTTTCTACTTCAGTCTCTATTTCATCATCATTAGATTTATTAACTATTTTACTTATTATATGTGGTTTAATCATTACTCCATCATTTGCAATTATACTAAGAGCCTGCAATTGTTGTATTGCTGTTGTAGAAATACCTTGTCCAAATCCAGCAGATGCAAGTTCTGTTTCATATTTAAACTTCACATTCCCTGATTCTTCATTAGATAACTCTATCCCGGTTTTTTTATTAAATCCGTAATTTTCTAAGCAAGTTTTCAACTGATCTAATGATAAATAGTCTTTTATTATATTTATAATAGCTACATTTGACGAATAACTAAATCCCGTATCATAGCTTAAATTTCCCCATCCATTCCTGTCCCAATCGTGTATAGTAACACCATTATTAAATTCATAACTACCACTTAAATAAGTCTTATTACCATCATATTTTCCTGTTTCAATTGCGCACATATAAGTATAAATTTTCATTACACTTCCAGGCTCATATGTGTAGGATACGAGTGGATTTTGATAACTCATATTTTCATCGAGATTGTTTGGATTATAAGATGGACTTGTCGCACTAGCGAGTATATTTCCATTTTTAGCATCCATAACTGATACTATAGACCATTCAGGTGAATAATCTCTAACTAATTCATTGATTGAATTTTCAGCAAATCTTTGTATATTAGAATCCAAAGTTAAATATATGTCATATCCATCTTGCGACTCTACTTTTTCTTCCGGCGTGTCAGGTATTTTATATCCATATTTATCCCTCTGATATTTTATATAACCATCTATTCCTTGTAATTTCTTTTCGAAATTACTTTCTATTCCGAGTTCTCCTACTATTGTACTATCCATAGTTTGATAATTATCATATTCATTAACGCTAACTAAAATAGTTTCCAGGATATCTTCATTAGTTTTAATATGTAATAAACTTATACCTTTCTTTAACCCTTTAATCTCCTTATTAGATACACTTATAATTTTATCATTAGTTATATCAATAGTTACATTATCATAATTATTAAAATAATTTTTATAATAATTATATAAATCATAAGTTTGTCCTATTTTAATATTAATTCTAGTATATTGCTTTGCATAACCTATAATATAAGAAGCAAATTTACCGTTTGGATAATATCTTTTTACTGTTTCTTGAAAGTCTATTCCTGGTAAATCTAGATCCTCAATGGCAAGTTTTGTAAGTTCAGTTAAGTTTCTACCAACAGTTCCAAATTCAACTTGTTTTGAATTCTTATTTAATCTATCTAATATATAATCATAATTTTCTTCACCTAGTATTGTAGATAATTTTACTGCAGTATACTCCTTATCAACTACATGCTTTGGATCATTTGGATCAATCGTCCTAGATGAATCTAAATAAGCTATTAATGTGTAAGAAGAAATATTTTGCGCTAATACATTACCTTCTACATCATAAATAGTTCCTCTTTGTGCAGTTAAAATAGATGTAACAGTATTTCTATTAGCAGCAAAATTCTTCATATCTATTCCATAAACTTTCTTTGATAATCCTAAGTAACAAAGTTGTAAAAACAAAATAATGATTATTACTAAGTATATTATAAAACAAATAATTGGAGCATTCCATTTATTTTTATTTATTGAACTTTTCATATCCTCACCCACATTCATTATAACATAAAAATAGACATATGCCTATTTCTATTTTACAACTATTATATTTTCATTATTGTATGAAAGCCCCATTTCATTTAAAATATTACTTAAGTTTTCATATGATGTAAGTTCATTAACTTGCATAACTAAACTTTGATTTTTCTTTTCTTGATTTTCTATTTTATAAGATATTTTTTCAATATCCATTTTTAGATTACTTATGCTGGCACTAGAAAAAACCCTTATTATAATGGTAAATAATAAGCAAAATACTCCCATAGTATAAAGCATTTTTTCTCCTTTAGTAAGTCTAACAACTTTTCTAGTACTTTTTTTCATGTAATCAACCTATTCTTTCTATTATTCTTAATTTAGCACTCCTAGCCCTATTGTTCTGTTTTATTTCTTCTTTACTAGGATTTATTGTCTTTATTATTTTATATTTAGGTAAATATTCATCGGGTATAACTGGTAATTTCTTCAAATTATTATCTATTTGACTGACACTTTTGAATACATCCTTGCATATTTTATCTTCTAGAGAATGAAATGTTATAACACATATTCTTCCACCAACATTAATTAATTGTAATGCATCTTTCAAACTTTTTTCAAATACATTTAATTCATCATTAACCTCTATTCTTATAGCTTGAAATATTTTTCTAGCCGGATGCTTATCTCTTTTATATCTCTCTGGAACACTATTTTTAATGACATTTACTAATTCAAATGTCGTTTCAATAGGCCTTGAATTAATTATTCCTTTAGCAATACTTGATGAATACTTTTCTTCACCATACTTATAAAAAATATTAACTAATCTTTCATAACTATAAGTATTTACTACTTTATAGGCATCAAGAGGATTATTTAAATCCATTCTCATATCAAGTCTAGCATCTTTATGAAAACTAAAGCCTCTATAATCCTCATCCAACTGAGGACTTGAAACACCTAAATCATAAAGTATTCCATCTACTTCATTGATTCCTCTTTTATTCAATGCTTTTTTTATATTTACAAAATTATCATTTATAATTTCATAATTTGAGCCAATACTTTTTAATCTTTCTTGACTTGATAAAATTGCCTCACTATCTTGTTCAAAAGCAAAAAGTGATCCTTTATTTATTCTTCTTAAAATTTCGCTACTATGTCCTCCATATCCAAGGGTACAATCAACTATAACACTATCATCTTTTAAATTAAGATTTAAAAGGCACTCATTTAGCAATACAGATTTGTGTTTCATATAATTAATTACTATTTACAAATAGTTTATCAGCTATATCTGAAAGATTCTCTTCATTATTAGCGATAAATTCTTCCCAATTATTTTTACTCCAAATCTCTAATTTTTCATCAACACCAATAATTATGCAATCTTTTTCTAAATTAGCAAACTCAATTAATGGCTTTGGAATATTGATTCTACCTTGTTTATCATATTCACAAATAGTAGCGCCAGATAAAAATATTCTCATAAATTGTCTTTTTTCTTTGGTGTCAGGTAACTGTTTATATTTATCTATTATTTTATCCCATTCAATCTTAGGATACAAAAATAAACAACCATCTAAACCGCGAGTGACTATAAAATTTTCTCCTAAATCTTCACGAACTTTTATGGGAATTATGATCCTCCCTTTGGTATCTATATTGTGATGATATTCTCCCATAAACATAAAAATCACCCACCTTTTACCACTTTCTTACACCTTGTACCACAATTATATCTTTTTTTTATAATTTTGTAAATACTTTTCTTATAAAATTTATAAAAAAAAAGAACATTTATGTAAATGTGCTTTTTTTAATAATTTTGCATTGCAATCGACTCAGAGTTAAATTGTTCAACTTTATCATTTAAATAAGAGGTCATAGCGAGAACAATCGCAACACCTACTAAAAATATAAATAAATAAACAAATGCCAAATCTAATTTTTTAAATAAGAATGAGTCCTTTTTATTTTCCATACTAACATACCTTTCTATTATTTAAATAATACCATAAAATATCACATTTTTCAACTAAATATAATAAAATAATTTTTTATTTTAGACTATAATAGCTCGCTTCTTTTTATAATAAATGTCTTACCATTCGTATAAAAAGCATAAAATACGTCTTCTAATTCAAGATTTTTGTTTTTTAACATATTAATTATCCATTTATAATCTTTACCTATATCATTTAATACATTATAATCTATTACACCATCTAGTATTAAAGGTAGTGGATAATCAGAATTATCACTAAAAACTGATAGATTACCATTATTTTCGAGTATAGCATATTTTACTTTATCTATACTTTTTACTCCTTGAAGTCTTAATTGGGTAAGTAAATCATCTAATGAATATCTAAGCTTAGACATTTCAGTAAAATTTACTTTGCCATTTTTTATTATTACTGTTGGTTTTCCATCTATTAAATTTCTTATTTTATCGTTTTTCATTGTAATATAACTTATTAACATTTGAACAAATACTAACACTAAAATAGGTATAACGGACATAAGTATACCACCTTTATCATTTTCAATTGAAAGTGCAATTAATTCGGCTATTAAAATCGATACAATTAAATCTACTATACTTAATTCACCAACTTCTTTTTTACCCATAAGTCTATATACAAATATGACAAAAAAATACATGAATATTGTCTTAAATATTAAATTGAAATACACATTTATCACCTATTTTATAATGTATCAGTAATATTTTTTTATTCAATGGAATAATTATTAGTAGGTGATTTAATGAAATATTTGAAAAAATTAGGTTTCTCTTTTATATATATATTATCTACCATTTTAGTTTTAACATTTATTGTCACTATATTTAGTTATTTCAATATAATGAGTGACAAAGTAGTATCTATATTTAAAATCATTATACCAATAATATCTTTACTGATAGGAGGTTATTATATCGGTAAAAGATCAACAAAGAAAGGATTCATTGAGGGATTAAAACTTGGTTTAATATATTCAATAATTCTTATCATTTTTAATTATTTAGCATTAGATAACTCTTTTAAATTAAAATATTTATTGTTTTACTTAATTCTTATCATGACTAGTGTCCTAGGTAGTATGATAGGTATTAATAGAAAAAGTAATTGAATTCAATTACTTTTATTTTTTATGGTTTTATCAATTTTCCCTCTTTTAATAGATTTAATAATTTAGTATTTTGTGTGCTTGTACCTGCATAATTTGTTATTCCATTAATATTAGCTATTCTAGTTCTATATTCATACGAATATTCATAACCTAAATATTTTAATGAATCTACAATAGAAACACTATCACCATAATATTTGTTGAAATATGTTAAATTACTAGGTATTAATAATTCTTGACCAACTATTATTAGATTTTTATTTTTAATTCCATTGGCTACTGCTATAGAATCTACTGTTGTATTATATATTCTCGCAATTTTTGATAAGGTATCTCCTTTTTTTACTATATATACCATATTATTTTTTGAATCTTTATTTATATTAGAATCAGTTGAAAGTACACTAGTTTTTATCCAGTTATAACCGCCACCATTAATAATTTTAGTTTTATCTGATAAAAAAAGTGCCTTATGTACATCATATTGATTATTTATGCACCAAGAATCATATTCATTTTTATACCAACCATTACCAGTAAACTTACCCTTACCAACTGCTAGATGTATATGATTCCCTGTTACATATCCTCTTGTTCCTTCATTATAATAAGATTTACCTTGTTCTATTATATCCCCTACCTTTAAATTAGACACGTCATTATCATGCAAAGTCATAACTGTCATATAATCTTTTGTACCATCTGCATACTCTACCTTTTCTAAACTTTCTAACCATACTGCATTTACATTTGTATATATTCTTTTTATTATTCCAGTAAAAGGTGCCTTCAAATCATCTATTCCAGTATCTTTACCAGCCAAATCTAATGCTTTATCACCTTTATGTGAAAAGCTTCCATTAGCGCCCTGTGATACATTTAAATAATCCATCATAAATACTGCTTTTTCCATTTAATCACCTCCTCTTAATTTTTTATATTATTTTTCTAACTATAGTATCTATTTTGTTTCTATAAATACCATCACTATATTTTATTAAAATTTTATTATTATAAAAATTATATTCAAACAAAAAAAGAAAAGTTTTTAACTTTCCCTAAAATATTAATTTTATATTATTCTACGCATCATTAAATAATTGGTGCCAATAATTTTAATTATCAAAATATATTTAATATTCTTATTCATTAATATATTAAATTTTTTTATTTTATCTTTAAATTAAATATATTTCATTTCAAGTGTTTTTTTACTAAACTGATAAATATTATTAAATATGATAATGAAAATGAATATGCACCTATTACATCTGTAAAAAAATGTACTCCCAAATATATTCTACTTAGTCCAACAATTAATATTATTAATGAAAATAAAAAAATATATATTATCTTACTATTTTTATTTATATTTGAAGCATGTATTAAATAAATTATAAATCCATAAAAAGCCATTACAGTAAGTGAATGTCCAGATGGAAAACTATACCCTTTTTCAAATATTAAATTTACATCTACTGGTCTTGAACGCATAAATATACTTTTTAATATTAACTGCATTACAGTTATAATAATTAAATTTATACTCATATAAAATCCATATTTTTTGTTTTTAAAAAATATAAATATAATTGAAAGTATGCTGATAACTACAACTGCACTTCCTAATTCTGTTAGCAATTTAATAGAATTAGTTAGATTGTTGGTTATAAATTTCGATATAAAATTATATACAGCATAGTCTATATATATGTCTTTTTTTGTTATTACTAAAGCTGATAAAATTATAAAGATTATAAATGATATTAAACAAACTATCCATTTTAGATATTTCTTCATATGCCACCTACTCATATAAAAACATATAATGTATAAATTTATTAATACATTTTATTTTAGTTATAAAATAAATAACACTTGCCCCAAATATATTTAGTATTAAATCATCTATATCACAACTTCCGGATATAGTAGCAAATTGTAATAGTTCTATAACAACTACAATTATTATCATAGTTATTAAAAAATTTAAATATTTATTCATAGAATTAAACATTAATGGCAAAAATATTGAAAAAGGCATAAATGCACATAAATTACCAATTATATTAACACTAAAATTTTTAAAACTTACAAATCCATTTAAATAACCTGCAATATATAAATTAATCGTTTTAAATGGAATTATATTGAAAGAATATTTAATATATAAATCAAGTAAATTTTTATTCCATTTAATAATAACAAAACCTTGTCTGCCAAATATTTCATCAAATAAAGTCAATGTACAAATTGTAACAACATATATTAAAAAGTATATTATTAAGTTTAATCTTAATATTTTCTTATTATAATTCATTTTTTTAACAAGTATAAATCCATTAATATATATAAATAAACAGACTATAAATAGCAATAATAATCTAAAATCTGTATGCATGTAAATATTAGGAGTTAATCTTACTTTAATACAGAAAAGCAAAATTAAAAATGATAGCAGATATGAAACAATTACAAAAGTCTTATAATATTTATTAATCATCATACCACCGTTATCCTTATAATATATGTTATATCATTTATAAAAATCCTTATAAATAAAAATCCTTATAAACTAAGGATAAATATATTTATAATAATGGCGGAGCAGGCGAGATTTGAACTCGCGCGTCAGTTACCCGACCTACACCCTTAGCAGGGGCGCCTCTTCAGCCTCTTGAGTACTACTCCACACCACATAAAGATTATACCATAAATATTATTTTGTTTCAACAACAAATATTAATTTTTTTAACTTTTGTCAAGACATCGTGACCCCAAAGTATAAAATAATCAATTATCTACTAAGTAGATAAGCATTAAGGACA
>CANPYQ010000049.1 GCA_947588865.1 uncultured Bacilli bacterium | reverse complement strand
TTATTTTGTTTAAAAGGCACTTTTTTAAATCTCCCAACTTTGGAAACGCGATCAATTTAAAATAATAATTTGACAAACGATGTTTTATGTGCTATTATATACGTCAATTATGAAGGGGGAGATTATGTATGAAAAAATATAAACTCGTTAAAACTAAAAAAGTAATAGCTATTTCCTTAGCTACAACAATGTTTGCGTCTATAGTTGGTGGATGTACAGAAAATAAGGAAAAAACAAATGAAAAAGAAACAACTATGTCTGAAGAAACATCTGTGCCAGATTTAAGTGTTCATGAAAAAGAATTAGTTAGTTATATGAATGAAAATATAAGAAGCTTATTTCCAGAATTAAGTGATGATATATCAAATAATACTTCTTTAATACTTTTATTAGATATAATTGCTAAGGAAGATGAAAATGGTAAAATAAGTTCATCTGTTATTTCTAATTTTAAGAACATAATTGATTCTGATAATATGATAAATGAATTTAATGCATTTTTAGGAACATTAGAAAATTCAATGATAAAAAACAATAAAACAATATCTATAAATGAATTATTTCCAAATGATGATGATTTAAAACAAGATAAACAGATTTTATCTACAATAGAAGGAATTACTTCTAATATTATAAATTCTAACAATGCAGATGAAATAAATTCTGAATTTAACAAAATATATACTTTATTTGTTGAAGAAGACGAAATAGATGTAAATGGATTTAAATTTGAAATAAGAGATTTAAGTTATGGTAATAGAGCCTTAGCAGCTGCTTATGCTAGAACATCTGCATATTATGCAAGAAATTATATAACTGATGAACAATATAAAAGAATTGACGATAGAACTAACGATCAAAATAATAAAGCTCAAATTAAAACTATATTAGAAATTTTATCAAATCAGATGGATGAACAATCTGAAATAGATGTAGTTGATGTATTTAATAACAAATATATCAGTGTTAATAATTTATTAGAAAATAGAGTAAACATTTCTCCAGAAACTCAAGAAAATTTAATCAATTATGCTAATTTAAAATATTTAGCATCTGATAAGGTTTCAACAAAAGATAAAAGACAAATTCTAGGTGAATATGATGATTCTTATGTTAGCGATGTTATTTTAGCAACTGATGCATTGTTTACTTATAATTATAATAATCAAGGAAATGTAGTTAATATGGCTGATTTATTAATTGATGATTATGCTAAAACTGATGATGGTTTAATAGATGCTATGGCATTAAACTTTGTACAATATAATACAATTATGCTATTAAATGAAACAAAAGATACAGATACATTTACTCAAATATTTAATAATCCATATTTTCAAAATATTTACTCATATATATTATATAGGGATGTTACTTATAAATATTATGATGAAAATGGAAATATTTCAGAATTCAATATTCCATGGCAAGGAATAAGTGATGGAGTTCATTTTATAAATAATAGAACTATATTAGATACCTTGGATAAGTTACCAGATTTTGATTATAAAAATGAATATTATAATCAAGCCGAATCAAACTTTGAAGAAACTATACAATATATTCAGAATACTATTAGAGAAGAATGTGAAAAAGTAGATGTAGATGAGTTCGTTAAGACAAAATAAGTGTTAGTAGCACTTTTTTTGTTAATAAAATATGAAATTATATATAGTTATAATAGAAAATACGAATAAAAATAATTTTACTAGTATAAAGCGGAGTATTATTATAAAAAATTTGCATTTTTTAATACTTTTAGTATATAATTTAGTTGAAAAACATATACAATTAAGTTGCGGACATTGTCTATCGTATGATATAATAAAATAGGATGTGATAATATGAAGATATATAATACCTTAACTCGTAAAATAGAAACATTTATACCCAATAACACTAAAAAAGTTACTATGTATACTTGTGGACCTACTGTATATCATTTTGCTCATATTGGTAATCTTAGAACATATATAATGGAAGATGTGTTAGAAAAAACTTTAAATTATATAGGCTATAATGTAAAAAGGGTTATGAACATTACAGATGTTGGACATTTAACAAGTGATGCTGATACTGGTGAAGACAAAATGCTTAAAGGTGCTAAAAGAGAACATAAATCCGTACTTGAGATAGCTAAATTCTATACAGAAGAGTTTAAAAAAGATTGCAATAAATTAAATATAAAATGGCCAGACACTGTTATTCCTGCAACATCAATGATTGATGAATATATTGAATTTATAAAAAAATTAGAAAATGATGGATATGCTTATTTTAATGGTGGTAATGTGTATTTTGATACATCTAAATTAAAAAATTACTATGTATTAACAAATCATACAGAGGACTCGCTAAAGGAAGCAGTAAGAGATGATGTAGACTTAGATGAAAACAAAAAAAATAAAACTGACTTTGTACTATGGTTTACAAAATCTAAATTTGATTCACAAGAATTGAAATGGGAATCTCCTTGGGGAATGGGGTACCCTGGATGGCATATAGAATGTTCTTGTATTTCACTCAAATATTTAGGTGAACAATTGGATATACATTGTGGAGGTGTAGATAATATATTTCCACATCATACAAATGAAATAGCTCAAACAGAAAGTTTTCTAGGACATAAATGGTGCAACTTTTGGTTTCATCCAGAGCATTTAAACGATGCAACTGGCAAGATGAGTAAATCAAATGGTGAATTTTTAACTGTTTCATTACTTGAAGATAAAGGATATAATCCTATTTGTTATAGATTGTTTGTTTTACAGTCTCACTATCGTAAACAACTAGTATTTACATATGAATCATTAGATAGTATGGCAAATACTTATAATAAATTATTAAGTAAAATTAAAAGTATTAATAAAGATGATTCTAAAATTGATAATGAGAAGGTTAAAGAATATCAAGATAAATTTAAACATGAACTTGAAAATGATCTTAATACATCAAATGCGCTAACTATTCTTTACGATGTACTTAAAAGTGATTTAAACAACAATACTAAGTTATATTTAATTAATGATTTTGATAAAGTATTAAGTTTAGATTTGTTAAAGGAAGATGAAATAGATAAAGAACTGTTAGAGTTTATTAATAAAAAAATAGAAGAAAGAACAATAGCTAAAAATAATAAAGAATACGATAAAGCAGATCTGATTAGAAAAGAACTAGAAGAAAAAGGAATTATATTAAAGGACACAAGAGAAGGAACTACATTTGATATAATGTAGTTTTTGTATTGACTTTTACTATTTATCTGTTATAATAAACGTCATTGGTGATGAAACATGAATGAAGTAGGATTTGGATATATCCTGGAAAGAAAAATATGTACTATTGATGGTGAGGTTAAGACATATTATGAAATTATTGACTGTGATTGGGGATTCCTTTTTGAATTTGAAAGTGGGATAAGATTTGTAAGTTTATCCTCTAACTTATTTAAAATGTTTCCTATAAACTATACAAATGATTTTCAACCTTTTTGCGTAGGTTTTAAGACTTTTTATCAACTTACTGTTGAAAATGATAATAAATTTGATATTAATTTATTTTTATCAAATTATAAGAAAAATATTGGGAAATACTTTGTTTATAATTTTTTAGATAAAATTTTTATTCCAATAAAAGATAATAAATTAATAAAAGTTATAAAGTCAAATAAAAAAGATATCAATGAAAGTTCTAACAATGAGAATATCGAGAAGAATATACCCGAAGGTTTATTGAAATATGGGGAAGTATTAACTAATAAAAATTACTATTGTAATCCTGCTATAACTCGCGATAAGGAAATAGAACAATTGGAATTAGGATTACTTACTCCCAAAAAATCTCCTCTTATTGTTGGAGAACCCGGTGTAGGTAAAACAGCTATTGTAGAAGGACTTGCATATAAAATTCAAAATAATGATGTCCCTTTAATTCTTAAAAATAAAACAATATTTAATGTAGAGACTGCATCTTTAATAAAAGGATGTCAGTATGTTGGCATGGTTGAGAAAAATATTAAGGAATTAATTGATGAAATAAAAGGTAGGGAAGATGTTATTCTTTTTATAGATGAATTTCATACTTTAATTGGACTTGGTATGGGATCAAAAAGCAACATAGATGTTGCAAATATTTTAAAACCATATTTAGCTAACGGTGAAATAAAGATAATTGGTGCGACCACTCTTAATGAATATAATAACATTATATTACAAGATAAGGCATTTGCTAGGAGATTTAAGGTTATTAATATATTAGAGCCTAAACTGGAAAGTGTTATAGAAATATTAAAGGGGAGTATACCCTATTATGAATTTACGACAAATATTAAATTTGATTTTTCAGAGGAAGATAGACAAATTATATTTAAATGTTTAGCGGGTCTCACAGAAAGAATAAATAGAATTCAAAACAAAAATTATCCAGATATTACTCTAGAAATATTAGCTGAATCTTTTGCATTTGCAGCCTTAAATAGTAGAAAAAGCGTTTTAATACATGATATGATTAAATCTATTGAAAACTCAAGCACAGTAAATGAAGAAATTAAAAATAGTGCAATAGAAAATTTAGAAAAAATTATGATAAAGAAAAATATAAAGAGTTAAAAAACTATTTGATTAATTTGTAATAGTTTTTTTTTATAATATATGATAAAATTATGTTAGGTGAATATATGAACGGAGTGCTTATAATAGATAAACCAAAAGGTATTACGAGTCGTGATGTAGTAAACGAAATAGTAAAAAAACTCAATATAAAAAAGGTAGGACATACAGGAACACTTGATCCAATAGCTACAGGAGTACTTGTTGTATGTGTTGGAAGTGCAACTAAACTAGTTAGTTTTTTAACATCTAGTGATAAAGAATATATTGCTGAAGTAGAACTTGGGAAATCTACAGATACCCTAGATAATACAGGGAAACTTTTAAAAGAAGAAGACTGTATAAAAAGTAAAGAAGAAATAATAGAAGTTTTGAATAGTTTTAAAGGAACATATCTTCAAGAAGTACCAATATATTCAGCTGTTAAAGTAAATGGTAAAAAGTTATATGAGTATGCAAGAGAAGGTATGTTGATTACACTTCCTAAAAGACAAGTAGAAATAAAATCTATAGAAATATTGGGAAATGTAGAGTATAAAAATAATAAAACTTTGTTTAGATTTAAATGCAGTGTATCAAAGGGAACATATATTAGAAGTTTAATTAATGATATAGCATTAAAATTAAATACTATAGGTATTATGACTGACTTAAGAAGAATTAGACAAGGTAAGTTTAAAATAGAAGATTCTATTAAACTAAATGATATTGATGATAAAAATCTAATTAATATAATAAATATATTAGATTGTAAAAAGATAAATATAACACCTGATATAGAAAAAAAAGTATTAAATGGATCTATTATAGATAATATTTATAATACTGATGAAGTACTTTTTATAATCGATAATGAAGCTATAGCTTTATATAAAAAGTATGATAAAGATGATAAAAAATTAAAACCATTAATAATGTTTAAAGGAGGAATATAAATGACATTAGTTATAATGGCTGCTGGAATGGGTAGTAGATTTGGAGGTTTAAAACAAATTGAGCCAGTTGGACCAAATGGTGAATTTATAATAGATTATTCTATTTATGATGCAATTCAAGCTGGTTTTACAAAAGTAGTTTTTATAATTAAAGAGGAAAATTATAAAATCTTTAAAGAAACAATTGGAAAACGAATTGAAGGTAAAATAAAAGTAGAATATGTTTTTCAAGATATTAAAAATGTACCTAAAGGTGTAGTAATACCTAAGGAAAGAATTAAACCGCTGGGAACAGGGCATGCTTTAATGTGTCTTAAAGGAGTAGTAAATGAACCATTTGTGGTAATAAATGCGGATGACTTTTATGGAAGAGATGCATATGTTAAAGCTGCTAGTTTCCTTGAGAGTAATACAAGTGATTATGCAATGATAGGATATTTGATAGGAAATACGCTAACAGAAAATGGCTCTGTTAAAAGGGGATATTGTAATCAAGAAAATGGTTATTTAACTAATTTAATAGAATCTAATGTATATAAAGATGGTGATAAAATAAAAGTAGAGCCATTAGATGGTAGAGAAGGGTTTTATGCTAAAGATAGCGATTTAGTATCTATGAATATGTTTTGTTTTAGACCAGATATGATAGATTATTTGAATGAACATTTTAAAGAGTTTATTAAAAATACTAAAGAGGATTTATTAAAATGTGAATATTTAATACCAGATATAGTATTTGAACGAATACATAATAATGATATAAAAGTTAGAGTAATTGACACAAACGCTATATGGCATGGTGTAACATATAAGGAAGATAAAGATGATTTAATAAATAGCATAAATGAACTAATAAGTAGAGGAGAATATCCAGCTAAAATATGATTGAAATATACATCAAATTATATTAATTAAAAATAATTTAAGATATAAAAAAATAAATAAGAAGAAAGACTTATTTATTTTTTGTACTTTAAATTTTTCTATATAACCCGATTGCCTTACCTAATATAAAAACATTATCAAAAATAAATGGTTCCATTGTATTATTTTCAGGCTGTAATCTAATATGATCTTTTTCCTTATAAAAAGTTTTTAATGTTACTTCATTTTCTTCTGTCATTGCAACTACGATTTCTCCATTCCTTGCGGTTTTTGTTCTTTCAACTATGACAATATCCCCATCAAATATTCCGGCATTAATCATGCTTTCACCACTAACTTTTAATGTAAATACTTCCTTATTTTTAGGAATTAAATATGCTGGTAATGAGAAGTATTCATTTGGATTTTCAATAGCTTCAATAGGATTACCTGCAGTAATTTTACCTAATAAAGGAACATCTGCAATTTCTTCATTTTGTGGTAAAAATTCATTTTTTACCATAAGTTCTATTGTTCTATTTTTATTATTCCCTTTCCTTATATAACCTTTACTTGCTAGACTATCTAAATGTGCTTGTACTGTAGCAGGTGATGAAACTCCTATATTTTCAGCTATTTCTCTTACAGTTGGTGGAAATCCATGAGATACTATATATGTTTTAATAAATTTTAATGCATCCTCTTGCCTTTTAGTAAGCTTCTCCATATATTCCTCCTATCTATTTACATTCTAACATACTTATTTACATTTGTCAAACATTTGTTCAAAAAAGTATTGACGCGAATAAATGTTCGTGTTACAATATATTCAGAAAGAAGGTAATAGTATGGAATTAGTTAAAAGCAAAGGAATGGTTATCTTTTTAGTAATAGTTTTAGGTCTTACTATAATAAGTTCTATAAATACTAAAAAATATGATGAAAAAAATAGAGACATAAATAAATCTTATATCTCTATGAATATCAAATAATATCCTATGCTTTATGGGATTTTTTTAATATCTTTCGTTTGTTGTAGGGCTTAAAATCAAAATCAAAATATGTCCAATACCCTTTTGGTATATTTAAAAACTCATCAATTTTCTTTTTGGCATCTGAAGATAATTTATCTATTCTAATATTTCCATTATTTGTTTTAACGAGTGGTATTATATACCTAAATTTAGGTGTAACATTGATGCAGTATTTATCATAAACAGGTTCTAAACTGGAATAAACTTTATCAACTTCTAAAAATTTTTTAAAACTTGTTTTTAAATACTCATCTTCACAGTTTAATATTCTATCTATTATTTCTTTTTCAGATAAATTATAAAGATCTTCTATATTTAAATATCCCTTACATATCATTGATTTGCAAATATCCGCTATAAATTGCATTACAGTTCTATCGTCATCGGCTATCCATCTAGGCCATATTTTAGATATTGTATTTATATATTCTTCACATATATTTTGATCTTTAAAAACTAATTCAGGATTATTATCTTCATTTTCACTTACAATAATGTTATTATATATTTTTTCAATTTTATCAAGTTCCCAGATTCTAAAGTAAGTTAGTCCACTTGAAAATGTATATTCAAATCTATCAGCCGACAATTTCGGAGTATCATTATCAGCAATAGGGTATATTTTATAATTATCAACTTCTTCTATTTTTATGTTATCCCTTTCAAGTAATTTCATAATTTCTTTAGAATTTTTAATAATGTTGTGTGTTAGTACTTCAGTTGATTCTTGTGTTTTAGAATCTCCATTCATAAAATCAATGCAATGTTTAAATGCAGGAGTAGCAATGTCGTGTAATAATCCAGCAATTGTTTGCTTTTTATCATGTGTAAAATTCCATATAATTAGGGCTACACCAATACTATGATCTAAATTAGAATACCAATATTTAACATTAAAAAATTTAGAATAATCAGTTCCACAACTCATACTAATTTTACTTTGTTTTAACATTTCATAAGTATTTATATAATCATGTAACCATTCAGGAAAAGTTGAACATAATATTTTATAATATTGCTTTATTTCATTATTTAAACTATTTAAGTAATCGTTCATTAAAATCACCTAAGAATTAGAATATCATAAAATATATACAAAAGTAAAGATTCAGTATAAATATTTAAAAAATAATTATTAAAAATTAATCAATGTGAAATGAAAAAGTAAATTCCAGTTTCAAAAAATGTAAAAGGAATGTAAGAGAAACCTCTATTTTAAAGAGGTTT
>CANPYQ010000048.1 GCA_947588865.1 uncultured Bacilli bacterium | reverse complement strand
CTTCTTCACCCATTAATTTTTCAAATGCAGCATTTGCTCTTATTACATCATCAACAGTTATTTTATCTAGTGTGTAGGCAGTTAATTGGTCTAATAAACTTACAGAATCTCTCATCCCACCGTCGGATAATTTAGCAATTAATTCTACTGCATTATCTTCTATGTTTATTTTTTCTTGTTTACAAATATATTCTAATCTTTGCTTTATATCATTTATGCTTATTTTTTTAAAATCAAATCTTTGGCACCTTGAAAGAATTGTTGCAGGTATCTTATGCGGTTCTGTTGTTGCAAGTATAAATATTATGTGTTTAGGTGGTTCTTCTAATGTTTTAAGTAAAGCATTAAAAGCTGCTGTTGTAAGCATATGTACCTCATCTATAATATATACTTTATATTTTCCAAATGAAGGTACTAAACTTACCTTATCTCTTAATTCTCTTATTTCATCTACTCCATTATTTGAAGCTGCATCTATTTCTATTATATCAGTATTCTGTCTATTATTCATTTGTGTACAAGATACACATTTATTACAAGGTGTTACATGATCTAAAGATTCACAGTTAACTATCTTAGCTAGTATTTTAGCAATACTAGTTTTACCAGTACCCCTTGGTCCTGTAAATAGATAAGCATGATTTATCTTGTTATTTAAAATACTATTAGTTAAGGTTTGTACTATTACTTTTTGACCTACTACATCATCGAATGTTTTCGGCCTATATTTTCTATATAATGCCTGATACATGTTTCACCTCAAATCATAATAATATTATACACTTTAAATTTACAAAAAAAAAGTACTTATCTTCTTTTTTTAAAAAAGGTTTGTACTAAATTTTTACATTCTTTTTCACATATTTGGGAAATAATTTCTATGTTTTTTAAATTTTCTGTATATCCATAATTTTTATTTTTAGTGCCATAAACTATTTTTTTTATTCTTGATTGTTCTATAGCTCCAGAACACATCATACAAGGTTCCATTGTTACATATAAAATGCAATCATCTAATCTCCAATTTTTTATTTTTTTACAAGCTTTTGATATAGCTATTATTTCAGCATGTTTCGTTGAATCATTTAATTTTTCTTTTTTATTATGTGCTTTTGCAATTATTTTATTATTTTTTATTATAATTGCACCAACCGGTACTTCCTCTTTATTTAATGCTTTATTTGCCTCTTTAATAGCTATTTTCATATAATATTCATCCATATATCCTCCAATGTTTCACGTGAAACATGCATTTTTTATCTTTTATATATTTTGTATATAACAATAGAAAGTATTATTGCATATATCAATGTTTCACGTGAAACATTGATATATTATTTAAATATTTATAAAAAAAGCACACACATTTAGAGATTTTTAAGGCTGCTGTTTTCCAACTCTGACCTGGTTCAAATATAAATGTTGTGCAATAATAATATATTATAAATATTTAAAAATATCAACAAATTAACACCATTTATTAAAATAATTTATAATGTTTATTAAATTATCAATGTTTCACGTGAAACATTGATAATTTGCTGTCTTATTTCCTGGGAAATAAAAGATGTTTCACGTGAAACATCTTTTTATACATTATGCTATCCATCTATTAATTTGCTTTCTAAAGTTTCAATAGATTCGGATTCTTCTTCATGATCAATAATAGCTATAGTGCTTACTTTTTGATTATCTTTAAGATTAATTAACTTAACTCCTTGAGCTACACGACCAGTTGAAGAAACTTGTGTAAGTGGTAATCTTATAATCATTCCACTATTAGTTATAAGCATTAAATCTTCATTGCCATTAACAATTTTAAATGAAACAATATTGCCATTTTTTTCTGTAACATTAAGTGCTTTAACCCCCTTGCTACCTCTATGTGTCATCCTATATTGATCTATAGTGGTTTTCTTTCCATATCCGTTTTCAGTAACTACTAATACATCTGCATGTTCTGGTGAAATTTCCATACCTACTGCATGTCCATTTCCTACATCAATTCCTTTTACTCCAGATGCTGTTCTTCCCATGATTCTTATTTCTGATTCATTAAATCTAATGATTCTTCCATTTGATGAAGCAATTAATATTTCTGCATTTCCTTCTGTTATTTTTGCTGAAATTAGTTCATCATCTTCCCTTAATGTAATAGCAATTTTACCATTTGTTCTAATATTTTCAAACTCTGATATATTCGTTCTCTTAATTACACCCTTTTGTGTACAAAGTACAACATATGCTGGCACATCCTTTGGAGTTGCTTTAAGCATTACATTAACTTTTTCATCTTTTTCAAGAGGTAAAAGGTTAATTATTGGTAATCCTTTTGATTGTCTATTAAATAATGGTACTTCATAACCTTTCATTCTATATACTTTACCTTTGTTTGTAAAGAATAATATATAATCATGTGTTGTCATATATAGAATATTTTCAACAAAATCTTCTTCGTTAGTAGTCATTCCTTTTATACCTACACCACCCCTATTTTGAAGTTTGTAAGTATCGCTTTCAACCCTTTTAATATAACCTTTATTAGTTAAAGTAATAACTAAATCTTCAACTGGTATTAATGACTCATCATCTATAAAATCAATTGCTGTCATATCTATAGATGTTCTTCTTTCGTCTGAATATTTATTCTTAATATCAGTTAATTCTTTTTTAATAATTTCTAGAACTTTTGCCTCACTAGCTAAAATTGATTTTAATTCTTCTATTGTTTTTAATAAGTTGTTTAGCTCTTCTTCGATTTTAGCTCTTTCAAGACCAGTTAATCTTCTAAGTTTAAGCTCTAAAATACTATCTGCTTGAATCTCAGTTAAATTAAATCTACCCATTAATTCACTTTTAGCAATTTCATCTGTTTCAGATTCTCTAATAATTTTAATAACTGCATCAATGTTATCTAAAGCAATTTTATATCCTTCTAAAATGTGAACCCTAGCTTCAGATTTTTTAAGATCAAACCTAGTTCTTCTAATAATTACTTCCTTTTGATGATCTATATATTTAGATATAATATCTTTTAAAGGTAGAGTTTTTGGTGTTCCATTATCAAGCATTAAAAATATTATACCGTAATTTGTTTGAAATGCAGTATGTTTATATAAATTATTTAAAATAACTTGTGCATTTGCATCTTTTTTTAGAGTTATTGTTATTTTAACTCCATCTTTCAAGTCAGTATGATAATCTGATATTCCTTCTATTATCTTATTATGTACTAATTCTGCAACCTTATTTTTAAGATCCATAGTATTAACACCATATGGAACTTCAGTAATAATTATCTGTGTATGTCCACCGTGTTCCTCTATTGATGCACGGCTTCTTATTGTAATAGATCCCCTACCTGTTTCGTATGCTTTCTTAATACCTGAATTTCCAAGAATTACACCGCCAGTTGGAAAATCTGGACCTTTTATATGTTGCATTAGTCCAAGTGTATCAATTTCTGGATTATCTATATAAGCAATACATCCATCGATAACCTCACCTAAATTATGTGGTGGAATATTTGTTGCCATACCAACAGCGATTCCCATAGATCCATTAACAAGTACATTTGGAAATCTTGATGGTAAAACCTTTGGTTCTTTGCTTGTTGCATCGAAGTTATCATCCATGTCAACCGTTTCTTTATTGATATCTCTTAAAAGTTCAAGTGATATTTTAGCAAGCCTTGCTTCTGTATAACGATAAGCTGCTGCACCATCACCTTCAATATTACCAAAGTTTCCATGTCCATCAACTAACATATATCTTTGATTAAAATCTTGAGCTAAACGTACCATTGCATCATAAATACTTGAATCTCCATGTGGATGATAATGTCCCATAACATAACCAACTGTAGTGGCTGATTTTTTATGTGGTTTATCTGGAGTATTTCCCTCTTCATACATTGACCATAATATTCTCCTGTGAACAGGTTTTAAACCATCTCTTAAATCTGGTATTGCACGTGAAGTTATGACACTCATTGAATAATCAAGAAATGAACTTCTAACTTCGCTTACTATGTTATTTTCAGTTAAACTATCTCTTTCATGAAATTTATCTGATGTATCTAAAGATTCGTTATTTTCTATTACTTTTTCTTCATTGTTATCCATACCTTCACCTCCTAAATATCAAGATTTTCAACAAATATTGCATTTTCCTCTATAAACTCACGTCTTGGCTCTACTTCATCGCCCATAAGTTTTTCAAATATAGCATCAGCTTCAACACAATCATCAACTGTAATTCTTCTAAGTACACGTTTTTCTATATCCATAGTTGTCTCATTTAACTCCTCAGCATCCATCTCTCCTAATCCCTTCATACGAGCAATTTCAGCTCTAGCACGTACATTATCAGAAAGTGTAGCCAAATAATCATTCTTTTCTTCTTCTGTTAAAACATATTTTCTTGTTTTACCATGCATTATTCTGAATAAAGGTGGTTGGGCAGCATACACGTGTCCTGCCTCAACTATTGGTCTAAAAAATCTATAGAACAAGGTAAGTAATAATACTCTTATGTGAGCTCCATCAACGTCGGCATCGGTCATGATTATTATTTTATCATATCTTAATTTTTCTAAATTAAATTCTTCACCAATACCCGTTCCAAATGCGGTAATAATTGATCTAATTTCTTCATTTCCTAAAGCTCTATCTAGTCTAGCTTTTTCTACATTTAAAATCTTACCTCTAAGTGGCAAAATTGCTTGTGTCATTGAATCTCTACCTTTTTTAGCAGATCCGCCTGCTGAATCTCCTTCGACTATAAATATTTCTGATACTTTAGGATCTTTACTTTTACAATCCGATAATTTACCCCATCCTAAATTTGTTGTAGCTAAATCACTTTTTCTTGTTATTTCTCTTGCTTTTTTAGCTGCGTTACGCGCTCTACATGCAAGCATGGCCTTTTCTACAATTGCTCTTGCTTCATCTGGATTTTCAAGTAAAAACTTTTCAAATCCTTCGCTAAATACATTATCAGCAAGCTTTCTTACTTCACTATTTCCAAGTCTTCCTTTTGTCTGTCCTTCAAATTGTGGATTTGGATGTTTACAAGAAATAATCATAGTAAGTCCTTCCTTAACGTCATCTCCTGTTAGTGATTCATCTTTTTCTTTTAATATATTAGCTTTTTTAGCATAATTATTTATAACACGTGTTAAAGCTCTTCTAACACCTTCTTCATGTGTTCCACCATCGTGTGTATTAATGTTATTAACAAATGAATAAATGTTATCATTATAACCAGTTGTATATTGAAGTGCGACTTCAAACATTACGTTATCCTGCGTTCCCTCTAAATGAATTATATCTTCGTGTATTGGTATTTTTCCTTGATTAATAAACTTAACATACTCAGATATTCCACCTTCATATATAAATGTTTCACCTGTTGTATCTTCGTCATCTCTATCGTCTCTCAAAGTTATTTTAAGCCCCTTATTTAAAAATGCAAGTTCTCTAATTCTAACTTTTAGGGTATTATAATCATAAATATCGGTATCAAATATATCAGGATCTGGCTTAAAAGTAACTGATGTACCTGTTCTATTTACATCACATTCACCTATTACTTTTAAAGGCTCTTTAGTTTTTCCTCCATCTTCAAAACGAATAAAATGTATTTTACCATTTTTATATACAGTAACTTCTACCCATTTTGAAAGTGCATTAACCACTGATGCCCCTACCCCATGTAGGCCTCCAGATACTTTATATCCTCCTCCACCAAATTTACCTCCTGCATGTAAGACTGTATAAACTGTTTCTACAGTACTTTTCTTAGTTTTAGGATGGATATCTACAGGTATTCCACGGCCATCATCTTTTACTGTTATAGAATTATCTTTATTTATAATAACCTCTATATTTTTACAATATCCAGCTAGTGATTCATCTATTGAATTATCTACTATTTCCCAAACTAGATGATGTAATCCCTTAACATCTGTTGTACCAATATACATACCTGGTCTTTTTCTTACTGCTTCAAGTCCTTCTAATACTTGAATATCTGATGCATCATAATGACTTTCGTTATTCATCTAACTTCACCTCTTTGATTTTTATTATATTGCCATTACTTACATTAAACAATTTAGATTTTTTAATTAATTTTATATCTAAATTATTCAAATCAGTAGTTGTTATAATTGTTTGTATATTTTTATCTATATACTTAAGTAAATTGTTCTTTTTTTTATCATCTAACTCACTAAATATGTCATCTAATAACAATATTGGAGTTGTTTCTTTATATTTTTTAAATATTTCTATTTCCGATAGTTTTAAAGCAAGTACAGCAATTCTTTGTTGCCCTTGTGATCCATAATATTTTAAATTTTTATCATATAAATAAAATTCAAAATCATCTTTATGTGGACCTATTGTAGTTGATAATACTTTAACATCATATTCGAATCTTTTATCATATTCTTTTTTTAAATAATCTTTTAGATTTATATTTTTTAAATCTATTGGAATACTTGGTTTGTACACTATCTTAAATCCATCTAAATCCGTTATATCTTTGTATATATTTTCACAATATAAATTTATTTTATTTATAAATTTAACTCTCATTTTATATATCATTATAGACTTATCTATCAAATATCCAGTCAATATATCAATATAATTTTTATCTTTTGAGATGCCTTTATTAATTTTTTTTAAATAATCATTTCTCAACTTTAAAATTTTGTTATATTCATTAGTTAAAATAAAATAATTACTATAAAGTTGAGACAACTCTAAATTTATATATTTTCTTCTTATTTGTGGAGAAGATTTAATTAATTCTAAATCATCAGGATAAAAAATAATTATATTTACTAAAGAAATATAATCACTTATCTTTTTTATAGCATTATTATTATATTTTAATATTTTAGATTTATTGTCTATATAAATATTTAGTTTATTATCTAATTTTTTATTGTTAACAATTCCCTCTATTGTTAAATATTCTTCATCTTTTTTTATTAAATTATTATCTATAAAACTTCTATGTGATTTCGTAAGTCCTAAAACATATATTGATTCAAGTAAATTGGTTTTACCTTGTGCATTTTCTCCATATATTATATTTATTCCTTTTGTAAGAGTAACATTTAAATTTTCATAGTTTCTAAAATTATGTAATTTTATTTTTTTTAAATACATAAGTTCTCATTTTTCATTATTATTACCCCCAATTTTTAATGTTACTATGAACTAAGTACTCCTATACAACGATATAATTATATCATAATTTGAAGGAAAATAAAAGAAAATTACATTTTTTCTGCTAATTTTCTTTCATATAGTTTAGATTTCAACATAGTAGCTCTTATAATTTGATTTTCTAAAGAATAATATGATATGTTTAAATCTATACATTTATCATTTTTAAACAATACTTGCCCACAATTATTTATATTATTAATTTTTTTAATTTTATTTAATGCAATCCATGAACTTTTTTGAGTTCTAGATGAAGAAGTTGGAAAAAATATTATATTTCTACTTTCTTCGATTATTATTGGATATTTAGTTTTAATACCTGTTAAATTTTTAGTTCCAACACATCTACCCTGATATGAACTGCCATAAAATTCACAATTTTGTTTAATAATACTATTTGATGACCTTTTTACTATATATTCTACTTCTTCTTCATAGACTCTAGATGTTTCATCATCGATAGGTATAATTGCTAAAGTTGATAAATTTATTTCATAATCTTGCATATTTTCCCCCTTTCTCGCAATATCTTATACACCTATTTAATGTCGAAAAAGAAAGAATTTTGTCAATTATTAAAAAAAAATTAAAAAAACTACAAAATTTTGTAGTTTAGAGAAATTAATATGTCCTAATTGGTACAATTAACTGAGTTAGATCATCATTATCTACATAATTAATAATAATAGGTTTTATTTCTCCATTAAAAGATAATTGAATTTCTTCACTGTTAAATGTTTTTAATGCTTCCATCATATATTTTGAAGAAAAAGATATTTTAATTTCATTTTCATTATTTTTATCTATTTTTATTTTTTCTTCTACATTCCCTATTTCTGGGATGTTAGATGAAATTATCATTATATCCTTTTTTGTTTCTAATTTTATAATATTTTTTTCTTCTGAATTAGTTAAAAGAGATGCTCGATCTATCGCACTAAAGAAATTTTCTAATTTAACTTTTATTTTTAATTCAAAACTATCAAGTATTAATTTACTAGTATCTGGATAGTTTCCGTTTATAAGTCTAGTCATAATTATTAAGTTATTTATTTTAAATATTACTTTATTTGTAAATATATGAAGTTCCATTTTTTTATCTTCGTCTGATATCATTTTGACTATTTCATTCAAATTTCTGCTAGGAATAATCATATCAATATTGTCTTCTACAGTATTATCAAGTTCAATTCTCTTTTTTGATAATCTATAAGAATCCGTTGCTGTAACTTCCATTATATTTTTAGATATTTTAAAGTTAATACCTGTAAGCACTGGTCTACTTTCTTGTGTAGAGGTTGCAAATATTGTTTGATTAATCGTAGTTTTAAATACATTTTCTTCTAATAATATCGGATTTTTAGAAAATTCTAAATCAATATCAGGAAATTCACTTACATTATTACAATTTAATTTAAATGAAGATGTTTCTGTAGTTATTAAAACTTGAGAATCGATAATTTCTTCTATGTTGATAACTTCACTTGAAAGTTTTCTTACTATATCATATATATATCTAC
>CANPYQ010000047.1 GCA_947588865.1 uncultured Bacilli bacterium | reverse complement strand
TAACTTTGTTTCCACTAGCAATCCGTGGTTCAAACGCTGGGGTAGCAATACGTCCAATGCGGGCGTGTTCAACTTCAACAACAACAATGGCAATAGTAACAGCAACAATTCGTTCCGTGTTGTTATTTCATAAAATATATAAGCTAAATAGTTATAAATTGTATATAAAAAATTATAACCCTGTAAAAAGTTATAATTTTTTATTTTCTATAATTTTATCAATAATACCATAATCTAGTGCTTCTTTTGAATCCATAAAATTATCCCTATCTGTATCTTTTTCTATAACATTTAAATCTTTATTAGTATTTATAGAGAGTATTTTGTTAAGTTTATCCTTTGTTTTAAGTATATGTTCAGCGGCAATTTTAATTTCAGTAGCTTGACCTTGTGCACCACCTAATGGTTGGTGTATCATAATTTCACTATTTGGTAGAGCATATCTTTTACCCTTTTTTCCACTACTTAGTAAAAATGCCGCCATAGATGCACATATGCCCATTCCTATTGTGCAAACATCACTATTTATAAAATTCATGGTATCATATATAGCCATTCCGTCGGTTACATTGCCACCAGGAGAATTTATATATAAATTTATATCTTCATTATTTAATGAATCTAAATATAATAACTGTGCCACTACACTATTAGATAGGTTATTATCTATCTCACCATTAATAATAATAATTCTATCTTTTAAAAGTCTTGAATATATATCATATACTCTTTCACTATTATTTACCTTATCTATAACTGTTGGTATTAGCATAAAATCATCTCCCATGTATATAATAGTTGTAAATAGCTATTTTTATTCGTTAAAAAAGTCGACAAAGTTGTATTTTTTTGATAAAATATATGTGTAAAATAAGAGGGATAGTATGAGTAAAAAAATAAAAGTTACTTTTAGAGAAAATGAATTATTTGAATTTGATGAAGGAATTACATATAAAGAAATATCAGAACATTTTAAACAATATTTTGATTATGACATTTTAATAGTAAAGGTTGATAATGATCTTGTAGATTTAAGTGATTCATTAAAGAAAAAATGTAATATAGATTTTTTTGATAAGAGCAGTGAAACAGGAAATTCAATATATTGTAGAAGTGCTAGATTTATTTTTATACTTGCAGTTAAAAATGTTTTAGGTGAAAACATTGAAGTCATAGCTGAACATTCACAAGATAATGGAGTCTATTTTAGTATAGAAGGTTGTAAATTGACAAAAGAAATTGTAAACAAAATATATAAAGAAATGAAACAAATAGTTAAAGAAGATTATCTATTTACTAAACTTAGTGTATCAAGATTAGATGCAATTAAATATTTTAAAAAATTAAAAAAGATAGATAAGGCTAATGTATTAAAATATATATCTAATACTTATATAAATTTGTATAGAATAAATGATATATATGATTATTTTTATGGCAAAATGGCTTATAGTACATCACAAATAGATGATTTCAAATTAACCTTTATAAATGAAAATGGTTTAGTATTGTCTTTGCCGGATATAATAAATCCTGAGTGTACATTAGACTATAAGCATCATGAAAAAATATTTAATAAATTTTTAGAATATACTAATTGGGGTAAACTATTGAATGTGAAAAATGCGGCCGATTTAAATTTAATTATATCTAAAGCTAAAGTTGGTGAATTAATAAATTTAGCAGAAGCATATTACGATTCACAATTAGCTAAAATAGCTGATGATATATATAATAGCGATAGAAATATAAAACTTATCTTAATAGCTGGACCATCATCAAGTGGAAAGACAACGACTTCTAAAAAATTAGATATATATCTAAGGAGTAAAGGCTTTATAACTCACCCGATAAGTCTAGATAATTACTATACTGATATGGATAAAAGAATATTAGATAAGAATGGAAAGCCTGATTTTGAGTCAGTAAGAGCTCTTGACATAAATTTGTTTAATAAAAATTTATCAAATCTTTTAGAAGGCAAAAAGGTTAGTTTACCTACATTTAATTTTGTACTTGGAAAGAAAGAATATAATGACAATTTTTTACAGTTAGGAGATAATGATATAATAATAGTAGAAGGTCTTCATGCTTTGAATGATGAACTTACTATGTCTATTAGTAAAAATCAAAAATATAAAATATATATTAGCCCATTAACTCAACTTAATATTGACAATCATAATCATATTCATACAAGTGATATTAGAAAATTAAGAAGAATAGTACGAGATAACAGGCAAAGGGGAATGGGAGCACTTGAAACACTTAGACTATGGCCAGATATTAAATCTGGTGAAAGAGAAAATATATTTAAATTTCAAGATGATGTAGATACAGTAGTTAATTCATCACTTATTTATGAAGTGGGTGTGTTAAAAATCTATGCAGAGCCATTACTTTTTAATATAAATGAGGATGAACCTGAGTACTCAGAAGCATTAAGACTTATCAATTTTTTAAGAAATTTTTTACCTATACCTAGTGATAATGTCCCAAATGATTCAGTTTTAAGAGAATTTATAGGTGGTAGTTGTTTTAAAGATTAGAAAGAAGGAATATAATGATTAAAGTAGCGATTAATGGATTTGGTAGAATTGGTAGATTGGTATTTAGAATAATGGAGGAAGACCCTAATTTTGAGGTTGTAGCAATTAATGACTTAACAGATGCAGAGCAACTTGCATATTTGCTTAAGTACGATACAAATCATGGAAATTATAGAGTTAATGATATAAGTTTTGATGGAGATTATATAGTTGTTAAAGATAGGCGTATTAGGGTGTACTCTGAAACTGATCCAATAAATTTACCATGGGGTGAGCTTAAGATAGATGAGGTATTTGAATGTACTGGACATTTTACTGATAAGGATAAAGCTTTAGCCCATGTAAAAGCAGGAGCTAAGAAAGTTATAATATCTGCACCTGCTAAAGGAGACTTGAAAACTATAGTTTATAATGTAAATGAAGATACACTAGATGGTAGTGAAGAAGTAATAAGTGCAGCTTCTTGTACAACTAACTGTCTTGCTCCTGTGCTCAATGTAATTGAAAAAAACATAGGAATTGAAAAAGGTTTTATGACAACTGTTCATGCATACACAAACGATCAAGCAACTCTTGATATAGCTCATAAAAAAGGAATTAAGGCAAGACGAGGTAGAGCATGCGCAGCTAATATTGTTCCATCATCTACTGGTGCGGCAAGCGCTATCGGACTTGTAATTCCATCATTAAAAGGAAAATTAGATGGAGGAGCTTTAAGGGTTCCGGTTACAACAGGTTCAGTGATAGATTTGACATTGGAACTTAAGAGAAATACAACAGCTGAAGAGATTAATAAATTATTCATAGATAATGCTAATGAAACTGTAGCTCTTACTATGGATCCTATTGTATCTAGTGATATTAGGGGATCTTATCTTGGAGGACTTGTAGATGGTGAACTTACTAAAGTAATAGAAGTACATGGCAAGCAACTTGTTAAAATTATTGCTTGGTATGATAATGAAATGAGTTATTCTGCACAAATGGTAAGAACAGCAAAATATTTTGGAAATATGTAAAAGATAGAAAATTCTATCTTTTTCTTTTATATTAGTGAAGTGTATGGTAAGTAAAGAAATAAGATAAGTACTTTATTATATTAAAAATCACAGTACTTACACTTTTCATAACTTTTTAAAATGAATATTCTAAATTTTTAATAATCTTGTATATAAAATGTCAATAAATATAGTAAATATAATAAAACTATTGAAATAATTTTAAAAAAAATATATAATAAATATAAATACTAAAGAGTCTAAAGGAGTGTGTATTTATAATGAAAAAAAGAATTATATTGTTTGTTATATTTAGTTTCATATCTATATTTGTTCCAAAAGTGTATGCAGCAGAAAATGAAGTTAAAGTAGGAGATGAATTTTCTTCACTTGTTGGAGCTATAGATAAATTAAAAGATACGGGAGGTACAATCGAATTACAGGAAGATGTAACTTTATCAGAAGAACCTCTAGTAGTTTCAGTTAGTAAACCTATTACGATTAATCTAAATAATCATAGTATTGATACTTCTACTCAGGATTTAACTATTGTTTTTGCTAAAGGAGAAGTAATTCTAACAGGAACAGGAAGTATTAAAAATACTAAAACTAGAAATAGAGGTGGAGTCGTTTATGTAAAAGGCTCTAACACTGAAGGCGATAAGAATTATACTCATTTAATTATAGATAAAAATGTAACTATAGAGGGACCTAATCCACTAGTTATTGATCTTTATGATCAAGATAATCCACATTGCTATGGTGCTGTTGTTGATATTTATGGAAAAATTTTAAATAATGTACAAGGATCGGTGTCTCCTACTGGAATAAGTGTAAATTCTAAGTTGAAAGATACAACTAATGCTCCTACTATTAATGTTTATGATGGAGCATCCATTAAAAATACAAATGATGGTGGAGTAGGAATTTATTTATTCGGATATGCAAATATAAATATATATAAAGCAACAGTTGAATCTCATACTGGTATTTTTGCATCATCAGGTTCTATTAATTTAGAAGGTGCTACTATAACAGGAACAGGAGAAAAGGACTATAAGGAAATGTATGGTAGAGGTACTGGAGCAACAGGAGCAGCAATACAAATTGAATCTAATTCTTCTTATATAGGAGAAGTTGAGTTAAATATTGATGGTGGCAATTATACAAGTGAACATAATTCAGCTATAATTGAGTATACAAATAACAAAGAAGAAACTTCTATAAAAGAAATTAATATTTACGATGGTGATTTTACTAGTTCTGAAGGAAAAGATACTATTTCCATTAGTGAAGAATTTGAAGAAAACACTGAACATAAAGAATTTATAAGTGGTGGGAAATTTTTATCTGGTGAAGAAGGATCTGATGTATCTAAATATGTTAAAAGTGAATATATTGAAGATGAAAACGGAAATGTAATTAAAAAGCCTGGTACGAATGATGACGAAACTAGCGGTTCTAAAAAGCCTAGTAATGTTTCTAATCCAAATACCTATGATAATGTTTATACTTATATTTTTATGTTAATTTTTAGTTTAATAGGTGTTGGTGTATCATTAAAAAAATATTTTAGTTAATAAATTAAGACTATTGTAAAATTAAGCCCAAGAGGGCTTTTTCTTGTTTTTAACATTTGTTTGTGTTATACTTATGGAGGTGATAGTAATATGTATGAATATATAAAAGGTAAAGTTATTAAAGAAGAAAGTAATTATATAGTATTAGATAATAATGGAATAGGATATTTAATATATGTAGCTAATGCTTATTCTTTTGAACTTGGTAAAGAATATCTTGTATATATTTATCATTATGTAAGAGAAGATGAGATTAGTTTATATGGGTTTAAAAGTTATGAAGAAAAAGAGTTATTTTTAAAACTTATAAATGTTAAAGGATTGGGATGTAAGATGGCACTCCCTATGTTTGCAACTGGATCTATTAGCGGAATAATAGATGCAATAGAAAGGGAAAATATATTGTATTTAAAGAAATTTCCCAAAATAGGAGATAAAGTAGCTAGACAAATAATTCTTGATTTAAAAGGAAAACTTAATACTAGTATTGAAAGTAGTTCTAGCAAAGATTATGATGAATTAATAGAAGTATTAAAAGGGCTAGGATACAAACAGGTAGATATAAATAAAATATTACCATCTATAGGATCAGATTTAAATATAGAAGATCAAGTAAAAGAAGCATTGAAATTAATGTTAAAGTGATATGAAAATATTATAAAAATACTAGAAATAAAATAAATTTTAAAACAATTTTGATAAATAGATTTTATTTTTATTTGTATTAAAAAATTTAATGATAATATAGGCAGTTTTATCATATAGGAAGGAAGTAACAGGGTGGATAGAATAGTTAGTGAAGAAGCTAAGCAAGAGGATAGCTTTGAACAAAATATAAGACCAAGTAACCTTAATGAATATGTAGGTCAGAGTGAAGTAAAAGAAAATTTAAGTATATTTATAAAGGCTGCAAAATTAAGGGAAGAACCATTAGATCATGTACTTTTATATGGCCCTCCAGGTCTTGGGAAGACTACATTAGCATTTATAATTGCTAATGAGCTTGGAAGTAATATAAAAACAGCTAGTGGTCCTTCTATAGAAAAGAGTGGTGATTTAGCAGCAGTACTTTCTAATTTGGAACCCGGAGATGTACTATTTATAGATGAAATACACAGAATACCTAGGTTTGTAGAAGAAATATTGTATTCTGCTATGGAAGATTTTACTTTAGATATAGTAGTGGGAAATGAAAATTCTAGTAGAAATATAAAAATAGATTTACCTCCATTTACTTTAGTTGGGGCAACAACACGAGCAGGAGATCTTACTAGTCCATTAAGGGATAGATTTGGAATAATAAATAAATTAAATTATTATACCGTAGATGAACTTAAAAATATTGCACTTAGAACAAGTAAAGTACTTGAATGTCCAATAGATGAGGATGCGGCTTTAGAACTTGCTCGTCGTAGTAGGGGAACTCCACGTATTTGCAATAGACTTTTTAAAAGAGTTAGAGATTTTGCAATAGTTATGGGAAATGGTAACATAGATTTAAAAATAACTAAATTAGCACTAGATAAGTTAAAAGTAGATGAATTGGGACTTGATGAAACAGATTATCATCTTCTTAAATCAATTATTGAAAAATTTAATGGAGGACCTGTAGGAATAGAAGCAATTGCATCTTCAATAGGTGAGGAACAAACTACAATAGAAGATGTATATGAACCATATTTACTTCAAACTGGTCTTTTAAAGAGAACGACTAGAGGTAGAATTGTTACAGAAAAAGCTTACAAACATTTAGGTATTCCTTATAAAGAAAAATAATAAAAAAATTAATATTGGAAATAGTATTAATGGTGATACTATGAAAAAAATAATATTTTTACTTTTAATTATTTATTTAACAGGATGTAGTACTTTAAAACAGGAAGAAAAAGATAATATATCGGAAAATGAGGATGTAATACAAAAAAAAGAAATAACAATAGAAGACTATAAAAGTAATAATGTAAATGAATTAGGCAAAGTACCAATTATGATGTATCATGGTATATACAATAAGAAAAATAGTGAGACTGAATATACTGGTGGTAATATTGATAAAGATGGTTATCAAAGAACAAGTGAATCATTTAAAAATGATTTAGAATTTTACTATAATTCAGGTTATAGAATGATTAGATTAACTGATTACATAGATGGAAATATAGATGTGGAATTAGGTAAAAGTCCAATAATATTAACCTTTGATGACGGACTCGAAAATAATATTAAAGTTACTGGATTAAATAATAATGGAGAAATTATAATAGATCCTAATTCAGCTATTGGAATACTTGAGAGTTTTAAAGAAAAATATCCCGATTTTAATGTAACCGCGACATTTTTTGTTAACGGTACACTATTTGGACAAGAAGAGTATAATGAAAAAATATTAAAATGGCTTGTTAAACATGGATATGATGTTGGCAATCACACCTATAATCATGTAAACTTTAGTGATATAGATGAGCAAAAAACAAAAGTTGAAGTTGGAAGTATATATGAAATATTGGATACTATTATTCCAAATAAATATGTAAATATTGTCGCACTTCCTTTTGGCTCACCTTATAGTTTAGAACATTCTAACATGGATTATATTTTTAACACAAGTTATAATAATAAGAATTATATTACAAAATCGGCATTAAGAGTTGGATGGGAAGCTGAAAATTCTCCTTTTTCTAATGAATTTAATCCTAAATTTTTAAAAAGAATTAGAGCTTATGATAATGATGGCAAAGATTTCGATATTAAAATGAATTTTAATTTACTTGAAAATAATAAATATATATCGGATGGTAATAAGGATGTAATTGTAATTCCAAATTCAGAACAAAATTTACTTTATAATAAGTATAATAAAAAAGTTATAACTTATTAAAATTTTAATAATACTCTTTAAAAGTTTTAAAAATTGTGGTAGAATATTTATATACAATAGGAGGAATATTATGGCTTTAAAACAAGATTTTTATAGTGATATATTTTTAAAAGAAGAATATTGGACTGAAATTGCAAAAGAAAATTTATTAAATATATATTACTTAGATAATTTAAAAGAATTTTATTTAGATAAAAAGAATGAATTAGAAAAAGAACTAGAATTATCTAATAATACCTTAATAAAAAGTTTCTTAAATATGATTCAAAATATAATAAGCCAAATAGACATTGTTACTGATGATTATAAAAGTGGAAAAAATATTAATATAAATTCTGTAATAAAATTGTTTCTTTCCAATCAAATGAATAATAATTTTAATTATACAAATGTTGATGAAAAAAGTGAAAGTTCAAATATTCCAGCACTACAAGCAAAAATAGCAGTATTACAAGCATTAAGGAAAGATTTAGAAAGTACTAAAAATAAAGTTGATGATGATTATTTATACGATGACTTTCCAGATAATCAAAAAGTAGCTTAATTAAGCTACTTTTTCAGTCTTATTTAATGTTCTTTTTTCTCTTGCACTCATTCTAACTTTAGTTCCATCCTCTAAAGTAACTAATTGTAAATTAACTTTTTGAGTATGTCTAGTTGCTCTACAAGAATGAGACCTTCTATTTCCAGCAAGTGGTTTTTTACAAGTTGTTTTTTTTGCCATAATATTTCCTCCGTTCAAAGTTTTTTCCTATGCCATATGAGTTTATCATATTTTTAAAAATATGTCAAATATTTTATATATGGAAAATTTTTGTTTGAAGTGCAACACCTAAATATTGAAAAAGACATGAGAATAATTTATAATATCTTTTGCTTG
>CANPYQ010000046.1 GCA_947588865.1 uncultured Bacilli bacterium | reverse complement strand
GTTTTCTCGGCATAAAACAGCATTAATAGATATCATTTATTCTCGTCTTTGTTGCACTTCACTTGAAAATTTTTAAGAATTTATGTATAAATACAAAAAATATTAAACTCCTTGATAAAAATAAAATCATTCATCTTTAAAAACGTTTTCTTTATTATAAATCTTTTTTGATACAACCTTACTATTTCTTTTCCTATAAATTTCCTCTAGATATTCATAATATGTACCAGGAGATATTATTCCTACTAATTTTAGTACTTCAAAAACGCAATCCCTCATAAGTTTATCTGAAAAATAACTACAGTTAACTCCTAAAACAAAATAAGTTTTATATTTCCCATCATTAAATTTATAAAATTTAGCATTAGTATTACTATACAATTTACTGGCATAATCCTTGTATTTTATAATTTTATTATTATTTATTTTATCTTTTTTTCTTACAATTGGAGGCTCCCAAATATAAGTATCTAAAAATAATTTATCTAATTCCATTTTTATTTTATCTTTTTCTTTAGTAGTTAATTTAATACCATACTCAACTATAGTTTTTTTACTGTTTTTTATACAAAATTCAATATATTTTTGTTTATTATTAACAATAAATAATACTCCATCCCCTAAAGTAGAAAATAATTTTTCACTTGACTTATCATAGTTACCATAAGAATATATTTTATTTTCAAACATAATATCCATATGACCAAATTGGTTAAAACCATATTTTGACAAATGTATAAATACTTTTAACTCAGAGTCTACTTCTTTAATTTCACTTTCACTTGTTATATATTCTATATATTTATTAATTGATTTTAGTGCCCTTTTTGGTATTAATACTTCAATTATAGCTGGAAGTGAAACTCTAAGTTTCTTTTTAATTTTTAATTTGTATTTTTCTGATAGTATATCAGCAACAAATTCATATATTCTACTTATTCCAAGAACTATACAGTATATACCAATTATAACTATAAATATACTTAATCTATCAATTGGATAAAATAAAAATAACATAGAAAACATAAAAAAAAATACACCAAAAAATAAATCCTTAAATCTTGCTTTTAAATTTATTTCTTTGAGTATAATATAATTTATAAACTTTACAACAGCATTAAATAAAAGATAAATTGAAAATATGATTGGCAATATAGAAAGTGGTAATTTTGGAAATATAAAGAATATAATTCCTAATAAAATATTAGCAAAGATAGAAAGTAAATTTTGACTATTAGTAACTATTTTCTTATTTAGTAAAAAATTAATTAATTTAGATAATCCATATATAAAGAATATGCTGGCTATTAAATGTACAACTTTCGTATACATGTCTATGCTTAAAATAATTACTATAATTCCTAAAATAATTATACCAATACCTGAAATAAAATTACTTAATAAATTTATCTCTTTCTTTTTTACATACATATTAACACATCCAAATATATTATATCATATGAAATACAATGATGGCAACAAAATTATATATGTTTTCTAGCTAAATTATATGTTAGAAAACTAACTTTTCACTCAAACATCTATAACATATTTTATGCATTAATGAATATCTAATCCTTTTCACATGTTTAATATATATAACTACTAAATTAAAATATGTATGACAATATTTTGTCTTATAATAAAAAAGTTATTTGCTACTTATGATTTTCGAATATAATAACATATATTTATTTATAAATTAATGAAAAAGTATTGCAAAAAAAAAAGTTATTTGTTATAATTAGTTTGTTCTTATGGCGATGTAGCTCAGTTGGCTAGAGCACATGGTTCATACCCATGGTGTCGAGAGTTCGAATCTCCCCGTCGCTACCAGATTGATAGGAAACTCGAACCATTATGGTTCGAGTTTTTTTAATATATTACTATTTTTAAATATTAAAATTTCCTCTTTTTAAAATTAACTTTTTCCCCTTTGGTGTATCGGCAACAATTTCTAAATCTGGTGTCCCAATCATAAAATCAACATGGACATTTGAATTATTTATTCCAACTTTATCAAGTTCTTCTTGTGTTAAATTTTGATAATAATTAATTGTACTTGCGTTGCCTCTGCCGAGTGCCAAATGACAAGAAGCATTTTCATCGAATAGTGTATTATAAAATACTATTCCAGTATTAGATATTGGTGAATTATTGTTAACTAAAGCTACTTCTCCAAGTCGATTTGAATTTTTATAATTTTCAATTAATTCTTTTAAAATGTCATTACCAATTTTTGCTTTGTAACTAATAGCAACACCATCTTTAAATTCTATATAAAAGCCATCAATAATATTATCATTAAATACCAATGGCCTGCTATTAAAAACTATACCATTTGCAGTTCTATAGTCTGGAGTAGTAAAAATTTCATAACTAGGCATATTAACTATAATTGAATTACCATAATTATCTCTTTTATCTAAATTAATCCATTTATAATCTTTAGGAAACCCAATTTCAAAGTCAGTACCCAAATTATTTTTATAAGATAATTTATTTATTTTCATATTTTGAAGTTTTTCTTTATATTCGTTTATTTCACTAATATACTTATCCCATGATTTTAAGGGATTTTCACTATTAATCATACACATCTTCATTATATAATCATATAGTTTTAAATATGCGTTGATGTCATCACTAAACAAGAATTCTGCCCATCTTTTATTTGGATATGCACATATTACCCAAGGGAAATTATATTTAAGATTCGCTCTATAGTAGCTAAATGTAGGCGCAACAACTTGATTCATCTTACTTATTTTTTTAGAATCAATATCACCCATCAGATTAGGTATAAATGTATTAATATGTAATATACTTCCATGTTTTTTTGCAACTTCGTCCCATAAACTTCTATCAATTAGTGAATTCAATTCAATTTCATCAACTTCTGTGTTAACTAAATATTGATGTATTTCATCGCTATCATTACAACACAATAATATATCTTTTATATTCATTTTCTTTGCTTCTTCAATAATTATTTTAACAAAATCATCATGTTCATGTGTCATATATTGAATTAATAAAGTATCCGTATTTTTAAAGCATAAACATTTATGAAGCAACAATTGCGCATATTTTCTATCTAATTTTTCAATTTCTGACATATTTTCACCTCTAAAATATTCGCTGTTTGACTTACTATTATAACATACTATTTTAATTTTATTAATTGTAATTAATGAAATTCATATCTGAGTTAAAATGCATTTAGTAATTAGAAATTTATTAATCATTCCTTAAGTTTTAAATATATTATCTTATGAACCATATAGATATTATACCTAAAATTTTATGGTTAAGGTTTTAAAATATAAAAAGGGATGTTATAATTTTTCTATATATATCTTATTAAATTATTTATATCATATTTAGTTTATTGTTTTGCTTACACTTAGATAGTATAATTTTATATACTAGACTTCTAGAATAAAAATTTAAAAAGTTTACTATTCCAAATATAAGTAATGAAAATTTATTATTAATAAATAATAAACAAATTAAAAATCTTATTAGTACACCAATTATAGAACCAATTAATAATATAAATGATTTACCTTGTGTAATACATAATATTTTATATGTTTCATATGATAAAGTCCAAATACTGCAATCGAATAAAATAAAATGTAAGGAAAACATTTATATAATGGTAAACTACCAGGCGATATAAATAAATATAAAAATGAAAAAGTAAAATTTAATATAATAATTAACATAAAACATTTCTTTTTCATATACATACAATTATTATACTGTTCTTCATAATTTTTTGCTTCTGGTACCTTAATCATTAAAGCTGCTTGATATCAATTAGTAATAATTTCTAATGATAAACAAATTGAATAACATATAATGTGTATTGAATATTTTCAGTATCTAAATGGCTTGCTAAAATTCCATATAATAATAGAAATATTCTTGATAATTAGCTTCCTGAAGAATATGCCAAACCATATTTGATCACATTATTTAACGATTTTTTAACAAGATATTCAAATTTTAATTTATGGTATTATTATTTTTGTGATCAGTTGTTTATCAATTAATCCTAAAGTTTCGATATACTATATCCATACACCAAATTGACAAAAGGATTGGATTTCAAAAGTCCAAGTTTTAAAATATATAGATATATAATAAAACATTGAAATAAAAGAAAAACAAAAAGCTAGAAATTATATAGCTTTTTTTCTTGTAGTTTATAATTGGTAAAATTTAATATATTAGAAACATTCTTTATTACATTATCATCTAGTTTTGAAAAATAAAGATTAATACTGCCAACCCCATAATTTTCAAACTCCCCTTTTATACATTCCGCCATATCTAAAACTTTAATATTTTTATTTAAATATTTTAAAAGTTTATCTTTAATTAATGGATAATGCGTACATCCAAGTACTATTAAATCTCTATCAGTTAAATCCTTTAGATAAATTTTAATATACTTATCTATCTCACTTCCATTATTAGATTCTATTAGTGGTACAAAGGCCTTACAAGGTACTTCTTTTATATTCTTATATATGTTATTACTAAATATTTTACTATTAACTGTAGCCTCAGTTGCAAGAATGCCTATTTTTTTATAAGTACTATTATTTATATAATATATTGTTGGACTTATTATATCAAAAATTTTTATATTATATTTATTTTTCAATATATCTAAAATATTAGAGCTAACAGTTCCACAGGCAATAATTACTGCTTCTACATTTTTACTAATTAAAAAATCTATTATATTACTTGCAAAAGCTAAAAGTTCTTCTTTTGTTTTATCCCCATATGGAAGGTTCTTAGTATCACCATAGTATATATATTCATTATTAGGATAATCTTTAACTAGTCTTTTTAAAACTGTCAAACCTCCTATTCCTGAATCAAAAACACCTATTCTCATATAATCACCAAGTTTTTATATCAGTTAGAATCCAGTCATAATCCTCTTGATTATATGTACTATGACAGTATTCACAATATCCAGATTTATTTACATCTATAGGATGCCCACAGTTCGGACAAAATCTAACTACACCTTGTATTTTAGCATTTCTTTTTTTTTCAAACACTAATATATTTTCCTTTTCTACTCTTGAAGTATTATTACCTCTTTTAAAATTTGAAGTAGTTTTATCCACTATATAATCCATATATCTAGATACTAATTTTACAGTTATTTTATATTTATCATCAAGTATCTCCACATTTGTAATTTCCGTAGATTTTACATTAAGTTCATCAAACATTTGTCTTTCATTATTGCTATTTAATTCATTTAATCTACTATTAAAATCATTATATACTTTATCACTTATGAAATGATCTACCCTCTTTAAGTTATCTGTCATTAAGCACATGTGCAACATCACAAATATATTATCTACCTTTGTTTTAAATCCACTTTCCGTAAATGTAGGATCAAAATTAATTAATTCATTCATATTATCACCAATATAGATTATAACAAATTAATGAAGTTTATACAATTATCTATTTTGAATTTTTAATCTACTTATAACTTTTTTTTCTATTCTAGATATATACGATTGACTTATTCCAAGTAATTCGGCCACTTCTTTTTGCGTCATCTCTTTTTTACCAAATAATCCATATCTCATAGTCATAATTTCTTTATCTCGTGTATTTAACTTAGATAATTCTTGATATAATATTTTTTTCTCTATTTCTTCTTCTAACGGTCTAGTTACCACATCATCTGATGTACCTAATATGTCCTCTAAATGAAGTTCATTTCCCTCACTATCATAACTTAAACTATCTTCAAAACTAATTTCCCCTCTTCTTTTTTTGTTTTTTCGTAAAAACATTAATATTTCATTATCTATACAACGTGACGCATATGTAGCTAATTTTATATTTTTATCCAATTTATATGTATTTACTCCTTTTATTAATCCAATAGTTCCAATACTCACTAAATCTTCTAAATCTATACCTGTATTTTCATATTTTTTAGATAAAAATACAACTAATCTTAAATTATGTTCAATTAATTTTTGCCTTGCAAAATCATCACCAGCCATACATAACTCTACATACTTAATTTCGTCATCCTTAGTTAATGGTTCTGGTAACTTATCAGTACTTCCGACAAAATATACTCCTTGATCACTAAATAATTCTCTTATAAAATTAATTATTTTTTTTATCATATTATTCCTCCAATAATTTTCTATTTAATATAACATCAACACCATCTAAACTTATATTATCAATGATTCCTAAAAGAATATTTTTATATTCTTTATTGTTAAACACAAGTTTATTTATTTTTATAACTTTAATCATATTTGATCCGTTAGCCCCTATATATGGAATAAGTCTAAATTCCTTAATATTAAATAATATCTTCCTTTTATCCATTAATATTACTATTTTTTTTGTTAAAGGATCAACTAAAACATTACCATTATCCATGTATGCAGTATATTTATATTTTTTGTTTTTTATATATATATCAATATTATAATAATTTGAATAATTATATCTCAAATTTTTAGTCTGTTTAATATAAATATATAATATTATAGGGGAAAATATTATCAAAAATATAAAATTAATTGACAAACCATTATTAAAAAAAACTATACCTATATGTTTGTAGGAAAATTCTACATTAAGTAAATATAAAAATCCCCCAAGTATAATACTTGACATATATAAATATAATAAATTAGTTAAGGAGTATTTTATATTATTATATCCAAATGTTATTAAAACCATGATAATACTTATAAATATTTTAAATATAAATAAGATTATATTATTTATGTTTAAAAACAATAATAGAATGCTAAAACCTCCTATGAAAGAACCAATTAATAATTGTGTCAATTTAACATTCCTCTTAAGTATTAAAGATACTGAAAGAAGTAGTATAAAATCAAGAGTAAAATTTAATATCATAATTAAATCTAAATATATTTTCATTATATCACCTTAAAAAATTATAAATAAAAAACACCTATAAAAGTGTCGTTTTTTATTTATAATTTAAATTTTATTTTTAGCATTTCTTATTACTATAAAATTGTATTTACATAAATCCCCAAAAGTTTTTATATTATTTATTTCTAATTTTTTAAGCATTTTATAAAAAATTTGAGCAGTTCCCTCACTATCATAATCCGCTCTATGATGTTTACTTTCATCCCAATTTATATTATATCGTTTGACTAAAGCAGTAAGATTATGAAATTTTTCATTTGATTCCAAATATCTAGACAATCCCAAAGTATCAATAACTATATTATTAAGTTTGCCTAAATTATATTTTAAATATGCCTTTTCAATAAAAGATATATCAAATCTAGCATTATGTGCAACCAAAGGTAAATTGCCTACCCAATTCATGAAATCTTTAATACAAATTTCTTCATTTCTTTTATTTAAAAGCATTTTATCATTTATTCCGGTTATTTTGATTATCTCTTCTTTAAGACTAACACCAGGGTTAATGAGCTCATCATACCTATCTATAATTTTACCGTTATTTACCTTGACTGCTCCTATTTCAATTATAGAATCTCCAGAATCAGGATAAAAACCTGTAGTTTCTAAATCAAATACTACATATGTTAAATCTAACAAATTAATATCATAATTCATGCTAACCTCCATATAAAAAAGCCAAAAGAGCGATGTCCTGAATCGAATAAAACCTAGTCTCCCAGGTGGGCATCACATCACATCTTTTAGGATCCCCAAACTAATGGGTTTTCAACACCAGATGAGAATTAGATTCCCTATTATTTCGATTAGTAGGTTTTTCATAAGGACTTGTCGCATCCCTCAGCATATTAATTATATCATTATTTACGACTAAATTCAATATAACAATTTAGTTAATTTAATTATATTGATAAATATGACTTAGAAAGTTGTATTACTGGGCGTATGTTGGCAAGATGACCAAGCAAATAAGCAGCATCGGAATCTATATACCCATCTATACCAAAACCACTAGAATCATTTTCTGCATCAGATAACCAATATCCATCATAAAACTGTGTATTTGTCCATAAATACATTGGGCATTTATGTCCATTAATAGTACATAAACTACTAGCCTCAGTATAACTTAACATTCTTGCTTTTACATTATCTACTTTAATTGATTGATATAAATTATTGTATGATGTTAATGTATAACTAAAGTCTGGTATATTTTTCCATCCTGATGTTCCTTCTTTTAAATATTTTAATGCTGTTAATGGTCCTAAGTCAGTATGATAGCTATTTGTACCTCCTGCAGCTCGATAATCTTCATCACTAATCCACGCTACATCTCCATCATATTGTCCATTTACTAATGTCGATAATGTACCATCTGATTTTATATTTGTATCCATTATTAAATTTACATTATCTCCACCAGTCGATACTATGAAGAAATGATATTTATTTACTCCATCTACATTACATATATATTCGTCTCCTGCTTTATATTCTCCTGTTGGAATATTTCCTATTAATGTTTCTCCATCTTTTGTTACTGTTTCTTCTGTTACTCCTCTACATATTATATTTGAAGTTCCATATGTATATTTTATTTCTTTCCCATTTATTTTACAACCTTCTAGATAAATTGTTCCATCACTATTTATCTCTTGTGTATCACATACTACTCTATTCCCATTATAATATGGATCTATATTTGCACTATTACTTATCCATTCTTTTGTTGGTATGCTTCCTTCATTATTTAGCATATAATCTGATATTGCATTTTCTATTGCTTTTGCATATAAATCTATACTTCTTTTATTTGATGCCTCACTTGAATCATTTATTATATCTAACACTATTGGTGTTGATATAAGTGCTATTATTGCTAGTATTACTATTACTGCTAATAGTTCTATAAGTGTAAATC